>JAYTAK010000539.1:0-1634 GCA_043737515.1 Candidatus Kuenenia sp.
AACGAGCCAATGCCAACCGCGTGCCGCATATGAATTCGCTGGCGTGTTGGATTTCGTCGCAAATTCTGCTGCACGCTTGTTATTCGGAGCCGATCCGGAAATGATGACCATTCCCCCGACCGTCCCTCACCCTCCGGAGTCTGTTCAATGGACGTCCCCACAACCTGTCGCCGAATCACTGAACTCTGCGGCGTCGGCAAGCACATCCTCGTCGCGACGTGCTGCATTTTCCTGATGCCTGATTCGCCCGTTGCCGCTGCCGAGGATGAACGACCGGTGGTTCAGGAACTCAACGCTGCGAACTGGGATGATCTGGTTCCACAGGGCAAGGAAGTTGATGCGATCTACGGCGACATCGTGATGCAGAACGCTTTCCTGCGAGCCGTGATTGCGAAGCCCGTGGCGACGCGTAACGCGAATATGACCGTCCGCAATGTCGGGGGCTGCCTGATTGATCTGACGACGCGAAATCATCAAAGCGATCAGCTCAGTGCGTTCTTCCCAGCCCGCCGGAAATTCTCTTTCACGGAGAATCTGTACTCCTCAGTCGCCGAAGCATCTGCCACGGTGGACGGCGTCACGGCGACGACACATGTTGGCGGAGTTCTTGTTAGTTCCGCCGGGACAGAAAAGACACCATTGTACAAGGTCAGGTACTGGCTTGCAGATTATAAACCCTGGCTGGAAGTGGAAACCAAATGGACCAACACCACGAACGCTGATCTGACGCTGGCCCTGGAAGACGACTTGCGTGCCGACGCTGGCAAGGAAGACATGCCGAAAACGCCGGATGGAACGGTCGATCTGTTCTGGTTTCATGACATTTTCTGGCAGCAGGCATACGGTGTCTATGCTCCGGGCTTTAGGATCCGCTGCAACAGCAATGCGCGCGAATCGGTGCTGGTGTACGAACCTGTCGATGGCAAGCCGGTCGTCTTGAAACCGGGGGAAACATTTTCGATGTCGCGTTGGCTGTTCGTCGCTCAGGATCTCTCCGGCGTGATGGCGGATTACCTGGACGCTCGCGAAATGGGCGACAAACCTGGTGAGACCAAACTGTCCGTTCAGGCTGACGGACATCCAGTCAGCGGCGCTCGGATCGCACTCAAGTGTGGAAATGAATCCTGGGGAACTGTTGCGACAGGAGAAGATGGCTCCGTCGTGCGGCGGCTTCCGGCGGGGTCCTGCGAAGCCACAGTCTCTGTCGCAGGCCAGGAATTCGCCATGCAGAAGCTGACGCTTGCTGGTAACAGCGAACAGGTGCTCGAACTGCCCGATTACCATCCCGGCACCGCATCGATCACCGTCACCGACGCTGAAGGTCGAGCGATCCCGGCGAAGATCGAATTCAAGGGCAACGACAAAACGCCGACGCCGAATTGGGGGCCTGAAACGGCCGAACACTTCGTGCGGAATCTGGCATACACTGCGAACGGAAAGGTTCGAACCGAACTGGCTGCTGGGGCTTACGACATCACGGTCAGTCATGGTCCGGAGTACAACGCGGAATTCACAAAGCTCACCGTGCAGCCGGGCAAAACCAGTGACCTGAAAGTCGCCATTGCACGAGTGATCGAAACGCCAGGCTGGGTGAGTGCCGATTTTCACAGCCACAGTTCACCCTCGGGTGACAA
>JAYTAK010000540.1:0-8947 GCA_043737515.1 Candidatus Kuenenia sp.
AAACGAAGCAACTCGGGGCGGCGTTTCGCATTCCAGACATCTGCAGAATCGACCACTGTGCCGTCTTCACACTTCAAGAGGTCCGGCAGCGTATACGGAGGCACTTTGGATTCGTCATAATTGAATTCTTCCGCGTGCAGCATCAATGAACTCCGGATGGTGATCAGCAGAAGGCAGAAGACAAGCCCTGGTCGAAGGTGGCGGCGTGGGTCGATCATACCAAACATACGAGATTTCTCCGGTGGGAACGGTCCGTTCTTGTGTGTTGGTGGAGTGGCTGGACGGCATCATGGCGAAATTCTGACAGAACTCAATCTATTGAGAGTCCTGCATGTCGTCCGTGCGAAAACAGTGTCGCAAGGTGGTCACTATAATTCGACCTCGATATCATAACGACGCAGGGACCGCGGAATCACAGTCGCGGAGCGTCTGAGCTACGTAGGCGATGTCGCTCCGCGACTCGCATTCCCTGTGACGCTCGACCGAAAGCAACGCCCGGTGGATTGTCTGTACAATTCTGAGACGCCGGCAGGTCCGGATGAATGCCGGCAATTTCCGGCACTAGCGCACGGCACTCAGGGCGCAGAGGTTTATTATGTCGTTCAAGTGTATTTATGATTTCGATGTCGTTGTCGTTGGCGCAGGTCACGCGGGTACCGAAGCGTCGCTCGCTTCCGCGCGGCTAGGGGCGAAGACGGCGCTGCTGACGATGAATTGCGACACCGTCGCGCAGATGAGCTGCAATCCGGCAATTGGGGGAATCGCCAAGGGGCAGATTGTCCGCGAAATCGATGCGCTCGGAGGCGAAATGGGCCGCGTAATTGATGCCACCGGCATTCATTTTCGGATGCTCAACAGCGGCAAAGGGCCGGCCATGCACAGTCCGCGGGCTCAGGCGGACAAAAAGGCGTATCAGTTCGAAATGAAGAATCGGGTGGAGCAACAGGAGAATCTGACGCTCTGCCAGGAAACTGTCGAATCGATCGAAACAGACAACGGCAAAATCACGGGCATCCGCGTCGCTGGCGATGCATTCTACCGAGCCCGTGCCGTGATCCTGACGACCGGCACGTTTCTCAAAGCCATCATGCACACGGGTGAATCGCAAGCCGAAGGCGGACGAGCCGGTGACAAGGCATCACATGGTGTTTCAGGCGCATTGACGTCTCTGGGCTTTGAGCTTCGACGTTTCAAAACCGGCACGCCCGCACGACTGAATGGTCGCACGATCGATTTTTCTCGCTGTGAACCTCAACCCGGCGATGAAAACCCCGAGCCGTTTTCGTTCATGAATGATCGGATCGAGCAGTCTCAGATTCATTGTTATCTGACAAGCACCACGCACGAGATCCACGAAATCATCCGAGCCAACCTGCATCGCGCGCCGATGTATTCGGGGCAGATTCAGTCGACCGGACCGCGTTACTGTCCATCGATCGAAGATAAAGTCGTGCGATTTGCAGATAAGACGTCGCATCAGATTTTTCTGGAACCGGAAGGCCGCAACACTCAGGAAGTTTACTGCAACGGCATCTCCACCAGTTTGCCTCGCGATGTGCAGGATGAAATCGTGCGGCGAATTCCAGGTTGCGAAAAAGCGCAGATCATGCGGTACGGTTACGCGGTGGAATACGACTTTGCACCGCCCACACAACTGTATCCGACGATGGAAACGCGACGTGTCGAAGGACTGTACTTCGCGGGTCAGATCAACGGTACCACGGGTTATGAGGAAGCGGCCGGACAGGGTCTGATGGCTGGCCTCAACGCGGCGTTGAAAATCCAGGGCAAGGGGCCGTTCGTCCTGGATCGCAGCCAGGCATATCTTGGCGTGCTGATCGATGATCTCGTCACCAAAGGTGTCGATGAACCCTATCGCATGTTCACGTCGCGCGCCGAATACCGCCTGTTGCTGCGACAGGATAACGCCGATCGACGCTTGACGCCGCTGGGTATTCAGATTGGCACCGTGTGTGCTGCACGAACGGAACGCTTCCGCCGTTACGACGAAGAGCTGCAGCGTGGATTTGCAGCGATGAGCAAGCTGCGGTCGCTGGGTGCCACGCTGGAAGAATGGTTGCGCCGCAACACGATCACCTGGGATGAAGTCTATCAACAGTTTCCGCAACTGGCAGAGCTGAACCTGTCCGTCAACACTCGGCGACAGATGATGATCGAAGCGCAGTATGCGGGCTACGTCCGGCGCCAGGAGACCGACATCGCGCGACTGCAAAAAGTGGATTCTGTGAAGATACCGGACATCTTTGACTATCTGGCCGTGCCACAACTGCGCCACGAAGCCAAAGAAAAACTCAACCGCCTGCGGCCGGTCACCGTCGGCCAGGCCAGTCGCGTGAGCGGCATCACACCGGCGGATATCGCGATCCTGATGTTCTATCTGAAACCGTCAAGCAGTTGAGTACCCCCGGCGAGTGATGAGTCGTCGTCCCGCCTTCAAATGAATCATGCATCGCGACTTCGGGCAACAATAACGATTCCACGGGGCTTTGGCCCGCACGGGATTTGAAGCAGGAACTCTTGTCGTGGAAAGCAGCAAATGAAATCAGTCGCAATCATTCTCATGTGTGTCGTCGCTTGCATCGTTTACGGAATTGTTCACGATCAGATTACTGCGAGGATTTGCGTCGAGTATTTTACGATTGGTCACCCGCCAGTATTTGCAACTCACAACCCAACACTGCTTGGATTCGGCTGGGGCATCATTGCCACATGGTGGGTAGGCGTTCTAATCGGCGTTCCACTTGCCTGTGCTTGCCGCGTCGGTCGTTGGCCCAAACGCGAGCCATGGTCAATTGTTCGCCCGTTGTTTTGTTTGATGGGCTGTTCTTTTACATTGGCGATCGTTGCCGGAGTGGCTGGCTGCGTGGTCGGCAGAAATGGCTGGGTCGTTCTCGCTGGGCCTCTCGCCAATCTGGTTCCCCGTGAACGACACATCCCGTTCCTCATTGACCTTTGGGCACACAACGCCAGTTACTTCGCTGGTTTCGTCGGTGGTACGATTCTGATCGTGGCTACTCTTGTTGACAGACAACGTCAGTCCACGATTTCGACTGTCACAACTTGACAATAAATCGCGCGACACTTTTTCAACAACTCATGGAACCAGAGGCTTCACTGGTGGGCGGTGACGCAGAATCTCGCCGTGGAAGTCGCCAAGACTGTGCCAGATCGCCGGTTGTCCGAGATCAACTTCAGCGATCACCACATCACCCCAGTTCTGCGCTTTGGCCAGCGGACGACCGTCGCGACCGAAGATCGCTGTGATCATCCAGTTGGAAGCGATGTCAGTGTAGGTGCTGCTGACCACGAAGACATGATTCTCGCAGGCTCGTGCCGAAGCGAGCAGAGGATTGCAGCCCCACACGGGAAACGCGATGACTTCTGCTCCGCGATTGCTGAGTTCCCTGGCAACTTCCGGATAGAATCCGTCATAACAAACCATCATGCCAACTTTGCCGAACCGAGTGTCAAACACCGGGTAGTCATCGCCCGCTTCGACTCCGGCATCGATCTCTGTGCGTGGCAGAGCCACCTTGCGATACTTTCCGACTACCTTACCGTCCGGGCCAATCAAGACGGCAACGTTGAACACTCGATGTTCATCGCGTTCCACTAATCCCGCGACGATGTAAAGGTCATGCTGTTTGGCCAATATGCCGAAATAGTCTGTCGATGGGCCTGGAATGGATTCTGCACAATCACTCATCGAACGTCCTGAGGCGAAATAAGTGAGCGTCTCGGGCAGCACGATCAGGTCAGCCATTCCGTCGGCAGCTTTGGCAATCAGCGGAGCAAACTGGCGGCACTTTTCCTCATTCGATGTTCCGGCTGTCGGGGAGAAATGGACGGTCGCCAATCGCACCTTGCGAGATGCAGGCTCGGCAATTGGCTGCAGGATGACGTTTGACCATTCAACCGTCGCGTCCGCCGCCCAGCGGAAAGACAATTCGATGCGTGCCTGAGTCGCTCCGGAAGGAACACGAAAGATTTCGGACAATTCCGTCCATCCGTCGGCGTGTTCAGGTCCATCCGCCGGATATTCAGGCTCTGAGCGAGGACGTTCACCTTCGCGATACGTCGTTGTCGCATTAAAGTCGTGCATCGCCGCATTGCCTGCTGCGTCGAGCCAGAAAACGCGAGGCACCGCAGTCCGGCGAGGATACTCGGCATTCACGACACGGCGCACGGCGGAGAATCGATAGTATCGCCCGCCTTCGACCGGCACCGTTCGTTCCCACCATCCATGCAACCCGTCGCGTTCGTCCGACGACGTCACGAGACTGCCGGAATGATCCGGGCCACCATCGGGACGAAATTCAAACGCTGGCAGAATCTCCTCGCGGGGTCCGGAATGAGTCCAGCCCGCCTCGGAGCCACTCAGCACCATAGTACGGGAATCTTCAGGCACAAACAAAAGGCTGCATGCCATAACGCTGAATACGAATGGAAGACTAACCATGACAGGACTCCCTGATGTGAATTTGGTTCACCGGCAGCATAAGCGATCTGAGAGCGAATCTGTAGTCCGGGTCGATCTGCTCAGCAAACATTAAGCGTATTGTTTTCGTGAGAAGGTTTTAGCTCTGCTGACTTTTCAGAAGGTGTTGCAGATACGTAAGCCTGGCACGGCGAAGCCGCAAATCCGAAATCCGAAAGAACTACGGCCGAAAAGATGGGTGCAAAAAGCCCAGCGCAGGCTTTGCCCGCAACCCATTGATTAAAGCCGAGACTCAGAAACACAGGAGACAGAAAAAATGGTGACAGAAAAATGGAGCAAAGAGTATTTTCATCCTGCGATTCATTTTTCTGTCACCAATGTTTTTGTCGCACTCGCCCCACCTTCGGTCAGGAGCAAGCTGATAAACTTCGTTCTCACCAGGGTTCGGTCTCAGTGACGGGCAAATCGCAAAGTAGCCGTCACGCTCCGCCGTGACGAGTGCTAGTATCGGAGGGGTAAGAATCCCAGAAAACCGTCAGCTTGGGATTCACGCACCATTGGGATTGAAACGCAATGGATTCCCCTCCGTAAGATTGAGACCTACAATTCCGAGGTTCCGGCTGCGTTCAGCCATCATGCCGCTGCTGGCTGTCTGATGGTCAACGGATAACGGCAGCAACATGCGAAGCCTGCTGAAGATCCTGAGCTGCGGTGGCTAAGCATCGGACAAATATCCTGCATCCTGCATCCGGCATTCGGCAGCGAATTGAAAAAAGGGCACACAAGTTATGACTTCAAGTTCCGCACGGGCTCAGGTTCGAGCCGGCATGGTGGGGATGGGGATGATTTTCGATGACACGTATCGACCGTTCTTTGAGAACGTGAAGCTGCGGGGACTCTACGACCGGTCATTTGGCGACGTTGACGTGCCGCTCGTGGCCGTGGCATCAAAAACGGGGCAGCGGGCGGACCGGTATCAAAAGCAGGCGCAGGCACTGGGGATTGAGTTTCACAACTTCAGCGGTGACAACGCAGTCGAGGAGTTCCTCAAACAGGATTTGACTTTTGCCTGCGTCGCGACGCCTGACAATCGCCATTTCGAAGCCAGCAAGGCAATTCTGCAGGCGGGAGTGCATTTGCTGGTGGAAAAGCCATCCGTGCTGTCACTGCAGGAACTGGATGAGCTGGTCGCGCTGGCAAAAGAACGCGGAGTGCTGGCGCGGGTCGTGTATCACAAGTTGCTGGACCCGGATCATAAGAAGCTGCGGACGCTCGTGCATGACAACGTGCTGCAGCATGTGAACAACGGCTATTGCTCGCTGCTGGAACCACGGCAGATTTCGGGCGCCCAGTTTTCCGAATGGATCACAGGACGCAATCCGGGAACGTACGTCGCCGTCCACTATATTAAGCTCATCGACTTCACGTTTGGCGGGCGTCTGAAGACGATCACCTGCACCGGGCAGCGGGGCATTGTGGGACCAGCCGACGGCAGCACATGGGACAGCGTGCAATTGCGGCTCATTTATGTATACGATTCTGGGCGCGAGGCGGCTTTTGATATTCATACGTCGTGGGTGACTCCTGACAATTTTCCCGGCTATGTCGAGCAGGAAGTTCAGTTTCGTTTCGACAATGGCATCTGGAACGGACATTCCCGTAAACGCGGAGTTGAGGTGACCGTCGAAAATCTGACGCCAATCCGCATGAAGAACACGATCAATAATCACTACAACGGCACGTTCGTCGAGCCGTGGGGTGAGAGGACTCAACGCGGCTACGGCGTGGAAGTCATAGACCGTTTTGCCAGAGAAGTCGCATTTGTCGAACACGGCGGTTCGGCGGCGGAGCGTGACGAGCGACTGCAATCGGTGCGATCGCTGCATTATGCTGATCTGGCCGCTGATCGACAGGTCGTGGCGGCCGTGCAGGGCATGGAAATGATTCTGGAGCAACAGGCGGTTGGTTGTCCGGACTGCGTGGTGCGTTACGACGGCCAGTACTTACAATTGTTGAAGCCGATGCAGGTTACGTAGGATGGACATTTATGTCCGTCGTGTGGCCAGATGACGCAGCTTTAGACAACGGTATCGCTCGCCAGAAGAGTTGTGACCGCTGGGAGTGGTTTGGTAAGGTCTCGGACATGAATGTCCAAGGTACAGGAATCGCCGTTTGGACGGCGTCAAACGCATTCTCTACTATTTGGTCGGAATGAGACTCCGCCGTATGTTTTGTCCGCACTGGCGAAATGCGGGCGGGCCGACACGTTGATCGGAATGGCGGGGGTCTTCCGAAAGCGGGGAAAAAGCATCAGACAGAAGCCTGCAACAATGTGCCACGCAAGACTTTGCGACATCAGGTTTCCCCGCCCCGGTTTACGGCAACAGCTTGACCGGGAGCGAATGGCGGTTAGAATTGCGCGACGCCGGACAGGGAGTTCAGGAAGCAACTCCGGGCGTCGCAAAGTAAAGTTCTTCCTCAGTGGTTGAGCGATGATGCTCCCCCTGATGTCAATATGCCCTCTGGCAGAATTCTTCGATCGGTAGCCGTTTTGGCTGCGCGGATTTGAGGGTTGTGCCGCAGAGAGAGAATGAGTCGGCAGCCGACGGTTTGACGGATCACTCTATCGGAGTCCACTGTGGTTCAGGGTTTTGGAGATGACTTCAAGGAACTAGTTCGGTCCAGCACCAATATTGTGGATCTGGTGTCCGATGTGGTTGCGCTCAAACCGCTCCACGGCGGGCGGGACTTTGTTGGGCTGTGTCCGTTTCACGACGACAAGAATCCTTCGTTTCACGTCTATCCGGATCGACAGTCGTATCGATGCTGGTCATGTGAAGCGGGCGGAGATTGTTTTCGTTGGGTAATGGAAATTGAACGAGTTCCGTTTCCGGAAGCGCTGGAGTCACTGGCGCGGCGGGCGCGGCTGGAAATGCCGAAGCATTCAGGCAACGGGGGATCTCGAGAAAATGTCAGCAGGAAAACCGATTCGCTGGTGGTGGTCGAATGGGCCGTCAACCTGATGAATCAGACGTTGCGGACCGGACCCATGGCCGACAACGCTCGACAGTATGTGTTGAAACGAAAATTGTCTGATGAAACAGTGAGCAATTTTAAGGTGGGATATCACCCGGAGGACTGGAACTGGTTCCTTGAAAAAGCGCGAGGGAGATTTACGCCGGCTCAACTGGTGTCTGCCGGGTTGATTCAGGAACGTAACAACGGACCTGGATACTTTGACAACTTGGTTGGTCGTCTGGTGTTTCCAATTTTTGACGAACGTGGTCGTCCGGTTGCGTTTGGAGGACGAGTGTTGCCCGGAGGCAACATCGAGAGTGATGCAAAATACTGGAACAGTGTTGAAAGTGCGATCTTTCAGAAACGGCGAATGTTGTTTGCATTCGATCGAGCGCGGGAGGCCATTCGGAAGAGCAAAACGGCAATTATCGTAGAAGGGTACATGGACTGCATTGCCTGCCATCAGGCGGGCGTAATGAATGCCGTCGCGACTCTCGGGACGGCGATGACGGAAGAACATGTGCGTTTTTTGAGGAGATTCGCTGAAAAAGTCGTGCTGGTTTATGACAGTGATGACGCAGGGCAACAGGCGGCAGAACGATCAATATCCCGATTTCTTGCTCAGGATCTGGACCTTCGCGTACTGAATGTGCCGTCAGGCAAGGACCCTGCGGATTACCTTGAAACACACACGTCACAGGAATTCTACAAGCTCATTGAAAATGCCGCAGAGGCGTGGGAATACAAATTGCAATCAGTTCTGCGACGCACGGATTCACATTCGGTGGCCGGTCGTCAGCAGATTCTTAATCAGATGCTGGATTTCCTTGCGGAGTCGCAGGGACTGGCCGGAACTGTTCGTGAAGACATGATTCTTCGCAACGTGTGCTGGCGAGTTCAGGTGGATGAACGCACGGCACGTCAGCAACTGAACGAAGTCAGAAACAAGACACAAAAGAAAGGACTGTTTCGGCGTGATGCCGACCGGCAGTCGCAGGAAGTAACTCCACGTATCGAGAACGCAATTGAGCGAGCGGAACGGGAGATGCTGGAGATCATCCTGACATGTCCGGAAACCATCGACTTGATTCAGCACCATATCGGGGCGGATGATTTCGAAAATGTGCGACATCAGCGGCTGCTGGCGTTGTGCATCGATCTGTGGAAGGAAGACGGAGACCTTCCCGAACTCAGCCGATTGATCATTGCAGCGGAATCAGATTCGGATCTTCTGAGTCTGATCAATGCAGTGGTGGACACGGCTGAAGAGAAAGGGATTTTCAGACTCATGACGGATCAGCCGAACCGTGATGAGCAAGACGGTACTTCGGTACCAGACCACCTGGAACGGGTCCTTGGACCCATTCTGGAACGGCGAGAAAAACGACTGAACCTCGTGTCGAAACATCTTCTGTCTCAATCGGCAAAGTCCGTGAGCGAACTCGACGACGACACAAAAGACGCGCTCCG
>JAYTAK010000541.1:0-3918 GCA_043737515.1 Candidatus Kuenenia sp.
GTCGAATCGGGCCGGGAGAATGATCTGATTGAAGTAGGCGTCCGCCCGAAACCGGATGGTCATGGGCCAACCACCTGCATTTGCCGTCGGGCGTCTGACGTTGAACCAGCTCTTCGGTCGGATGCATGTCGGTCTCCAGGCTATTTAGTGGAGTTTCCAGTTTTCCAATCCACGTCATTCGTCTTCACGAAGGGCGAGCCAGCGATTTCGTGGATCACAATTTCCATCTGGCTTCAGCAATGCAAGCAATGTGGCATTGGGGGAGGGATTCGTCACGGAACAGTCGTCGCTGCTTCGACCGCCTTTTGGCGTGCAGCTTCTTCGAGTTCGGCTTTGCGTTTCTCAATGTGGTAGAGGGCATGCAGCGAAGCTTGCTTGACCCACGGGCGACCATCTTTGCGGAGTCCCTCGACTTGGTTCCGAATGTCCTTCAGACGCCGAGCTTCATCCGGGGCGAGTTCCGAGTCGGCCTTCTGCCGCCGATACGCCAACACAATCCCCGCCCGCTCTCGGACAGAACTGTCGTTGTCCGCCAAGTCCGCAATCATCTGCTTGTCAGGTTCCGCGGCATGAGTTGGATTTCGTCCAAGTCGAGTGATTCAACGCAGCTTAGCCGTCACCGCAATCAGCGCGGCAAGTCCCGCGATTGCAGCCATCGCGCCCAGCAACCACGACGTGTCAGAAGCGACTGGGCGACTGCGAGCATCGTCCGAGTTACTCGCGCGTCTGACATTCGTTACGGCTCCAGCCGAACGGATCCCCAGGGTGGCTGCTTGGCGATTTCGGCGAGTGCTGGATCATGGGCTTCGAGCCATGAGACGAGTTCCCATTCGCTTTCGAACGGCTTCTCAGCCTGGGGCATGATTTGCTCGACGATGCGCGCAAGGACGATTTCCTTCTGGGCACCGACACAAAACGGGTATTTTAGGATGTTCAAAAGCTTGGCTTTATCCAGAATCAACGAGCGGTCGCGAAGCAACAGAGTGCCGACAACGTATGACTTCTCAACACTTTGCGTGGCATGTGCGCCGGGCTTTTCCCAACCCGCCAGCAGTTCACTTTTGGCCGAGAGGATTCGCAGTAAGTAGTCGTAGGTAGCATCCGGTCCAGCGGAGGCTACAAGAATAACAAAGACTTCCGAGAATTCTTGGGTCATTACTGTCTTGGTGATTTTCGCCAGAATCGTTTCCATGAGCAAAGCAGCCAGGGCGCGTCGCTCATCTTCGGGGAGTTTCGCAGCGACTGTGTCGAAATCAAATACCCAGTTGATAATGGCAACGGAGTTGTCTTTGGTATCCTTCTCAGATTTTCGTATCTCCTCTCTCAGGTATGTTGAGGTAAGCAACGCATCTTCCGAGGTCGGGTTTGGGTACTTGGGTTTGTGTTTCCACTTCTCACGAATCGGGATCGGTTTCACAGATGATCCCAATGAGGTCAAGTTGCGCATCTCCAAAACCATCGCTACTGCCCCTCGATTGGAAAGTGCTGGGATGTATCGGCCTTCTCTTGAGAACGGCGGGGGGTTCAAAAAAAGTTGATGGGCCTTGAATTGCTCTTGGGCGATAGACAGGTCCAATTCGAGCGGACCGCTGGCTTGGGATGGTGCGATGATGGGGGTTGACTGGTTGGGGTGCAGCCGGCGCTTCAGTTCCAAGAGCATCAGGCCGATGAGAGGCCCCCGCTTTATCTCGATCCCTCGGGATGCATTGGTGGTCGAATGCGCCTCGATGAAAGTCTCAAGATCGGCTTGGATCACTTCCATTTCCCGGCGAGTGAGGTGTTCCAGGTTTCTCCGAAAAGTGACGACCGCTCTCGGATCGGGCTCGGACTGGGATTTGATCACATCGATCGCCGTCGCCACCGACAAATGGGCGATCTCCGCCCCGGACGATGTCCTAGATGCTTCCAACTGGTCGCCGATCTCCAGGCTGGCCATCCGCACTTCGAGATCAAGTGGCTTGTGCGACTGTTTTTTTTCCCGGAGGAGAGGCAGAACGATCTCATTGATTACCCGTAATCGCCTGCCGCCATCTAGCCCGACGGCACAGTGTACGGTGGAATCAAGACGGTTACGGAGCTGATTCGCCGTCGTGAATTTCGCGAGTGCTTGCTTCAGGAACAATAGCCGGACTCGCTCGTCGGTCAGTACCGCGACATTCCAGAGGGCCTCGGCCTCCGATACGGTCACGTCCGGAATTTGTGAATCACCAGATTTCTGAGAGGCAACTCCGATCGGGCTCATGAGGCTTCGGGCAAGCGCATGCTGGCTGTCATTTAGCGCGGTGAGGGCTTCGTCTCTCGCCTTTTGCGTCTTTGTTTTCTCTTCCTCGGCGGTTTTCCTTGCCTTCTTCTCATCGGCGGCCGCCACGAGAGCATCTTGCTCTGAGAGGTAGGACTGCCACCATGAGACTCCTGCAAAGATCGCAAAAGCAATGACGGCCACTGCAGGAATGAGCGTGAGTAAGGCTCGCAGGTTGCGGCGGCGCATGACCCCTTGGGTGCGAGTGAGTTCAGCGACAATCTTTTCGGAAGGACCGGAGGCGAGGGTTTCCTTGCCATCCTCAATGTAGAGCTTCGAGTCGGGCATCCGGTTGAGCGTGAGGTATTGCGAGCGGTCGAGATCTTCAAACTTGTCGCCGAAGACGATCGAGATCACTTGCCGATTGCGAGCGGTAAAGAGCCCGATTTCGTGTTCGACGGGCTTCGAGATCGTGACTGCCTCGCGCGTGGCGATGAGCACTAATCTCTGGGTATTGCGGAGGGCGATCTCGCCGATCGCCTTCCAGTCGTCTCCGCTCGCGTAGTCGGCGCGGTCGAGGAATACATCGTAGTTTCGTTCTCGCAGCCGCTGAGCCAGGTTGACGGCGTACGCCCCACCGCTGGCCCAGTGGTACGAGATGAAGAAGTCATAGCCCCACAAGCGATCTTTAAGACTCTTCCAGAATCCGCGACGTTCCGGGTTCAAAGTGCCTGATAGTTGCATCGATTTCACCGGTTGTAATTCCTGTTCTCCCGGCTCGGAATTCAGATCGCTAGACAATTTGCAAAATCCTTGATTGTGTCGAAGGACATGAAGCAAGACGAGCGCTCAAGACGCTTCCAGTTTCGTCCAGTCTTCCACTCCCGCCATTGCTCCCAGCATTTGAGTGTAGCGGGTGAGTTGGACTTGCAGAGCGGTGAGTTCATGGCGGAACGTTTGGCACTGGGCGGGATCTTTGAACGCTCCTTCGTCAGAGAGGCGATGCCAGCGGGCGGTGAAGGGGCGGACGATTTGGTTCAGGACGACGATGGCCAGTTTCGTGAACTCGGCGCAGCCGCGACCGTTGCGTTTGATGATTTCCCGCGTGAGGCCGAACAGACTGTAGACACTACTTAATGCTGACTGCTCGACGCCATCCTGCTGCGGCAGTGGCTGTGTGGTGATGCGCGTGAGCAGCTCGATGTAGAGTTCCCACGCGGCGGTCTTGTCTTCGTCCTTCGGCTGCCACTCCATTTCCAGGAAATGTGCATTGATCTTCAGTGAAGTCATGTCCCAGTTTTCGAGCCAGTTTTTCCAGCGCAAGATTGGTACTCCTGAAAGGTCAAGAGAGAGCTGATCAGCCGACACGCCCGGTGTGCGTTGATGGAACATAATCAAACAACGATCTCCGCAACAGTGAGCGTCGCAAGATTCGATGGGGTTCTGCGGTTCGGGCTCTCCGCCATTCTTGTAGAGACAGATTGATGTGTGGCACAGCGAGGCTTCAGCAATTCAAGCAAATGGGTGGAACGCTTGCTATACGGCATTCATAACCTTGGCGCGGGCTTCGCTCGCAACCCTATTGACGCCCCGGCGGAGCTTGCCTCCGTCGAGCGCGGATCATCACCAGCCATCACCCGGAATCGGCACCTGGCCACCATTGCGGCTTGCCCGCATGG
>JAYTAK010000542.1:0-3917 GCA_043737515.1 Candidatus Kuenenia sp.
GCGGCCAGAAATGAGTCCGGCGAGCGGAGTGGCGTTAGCCCTCCGGTACGTCGCATTCGTACCGGCAAGCTGACGCATGCCGCTCGCCAATTCTCTCACACATGGCTGCGTGGCGTCTAAACGCAATACCGTTCAAAAAGTAGCAGGCACACTCCGTGTGCCGTCCGCCCGGACTCGAAAAGCTATGCTTTTCAATGGTTGCGGCACACGGAGTGTGCCTACTACGTTCAATAATTGAACGGTATTGCGTCTAAACGCGGTCGGACAAGAATGTCCAACCTACTTAACGCACCATTGCAATTGCACCCACTTCAACGCGACAATGCATCGTCCACAGATCAAAAATCCCCACCCGCCCCCAAAGCAGGTTCTGAGAATGCTCCTACCTCGCCGTTTCAATTTGACTACTTCCCTTCTGTGCTGCAGCGGAATCCTGCTGGCATGGTGGGCTACTTGCCGCGATCCGGCTTCGGTCGCCGCTGCGATCGATGAGCCCGCGAAGACCGAAACCGACGACGCCAAGGCGACGTTCTTCCGGGAAAAAGTTCTGCCGCTGCTGGAATCACGCTGCTTCGAATGCCACGGGCCGGACAGTGAAGCGAAGGGTGATCTGAAACTCAGTTCCCGCAAGACCATGCTGGCAGGCGGTGAAACCGGGCCCGCCGTTGTCCCGGAGAAACCCGACGAAAGTCTGCTCATGCAGGCCGTGCGGTATGAGGCCCTGGAAATGCCACCTCGCAGTAAGATGCCCGATGAAGAAATTGCCATCTTGAGTCAGTGGATTACCGACGGCGCCGTTTGGCCGGATGACGGCACACCTGAAGTCGTCGAGAAACCAAAAGCCGCGTTTCCACTGCAGGAACGGATCGCGTCCCACTGGGCATGGAAGAAGATTGAACGTCCCGCTGTTCCCGCCGTCAAGCAGGCAGACTGGCCCGCGAGTGACACAGATCGATTCCTGCTGGCAAAGATAGAAGAGGCCGGAATTGCCCCGGCTCCGGATGCCGATCGCCGAGCGTTACTGCGACGACTGTACTTCGATCTCATTGGATTGCCGCCGACGATCGAGCAGCAGGACCGGTTCTTCAACGATCCTGCGGAGACCCCGGTCGCGATGGAAAAAGTGGCGGACGAATTGCTGGCATCGCCGCAGTTTGGCGAACGCTGGGCGCGGCACTGGCTGGACCTGGTGCGTTATGCCGAAACACTGGGGCATGAATTCGATTATCCGTTGCCATATGCGTGGCGTTATCGCGACTATGTGATTCGAGCGATCAACGCTGACGTGCCTTATAACCAATTCGTCCGCGAACACATCGCCGGCGACCTGATGACGGAACCGCGTCGCCATCCGGAACTGAGTTTCAACGAATCCATTATCGCTACCGGCTTCTGGTATCTCTGCGAAGACAAACACGCGCCGGTAGACGTTAAAGGCGAAGAAGCGTCACGCATCGACAACCAGATTGATGTTTTCGGCAGAACCTTCCTCGGCCTCACCATCGCCTGTGCCCGTTGCCACGATCATAAGTTCGATGCCATCACGGCGGACGACTACTATGCACTGTCTGGATTTCTGCAGAGTTCCCGTCGGCGCGTGGAGTGGATTGATTCGAATGACGAAGCTTCAACGCTCCTCGTGAACATATTGAAAGAACAATCTGACGCCACGGTTGCGCTGAATGAAGGACTTGCATCGCTGACGCCTGAGGTAATGAAGGATTTGTTGCTGGAGTCGCTCGGTGAATCGATCGAAGCTTCATCCACGGCACTCAGCGATGAGCAAAAGGCCGCCGTTCTTGCTGTGCTCAATGATCCCTCGTCAAGAAACCTTTCACATCCACTCTCTCTGTTTGCGGTCCTCAAACAGAGTATCGGCAAGATCCCGCAGGGAATAGCGATCCAGGACTGGCTCGGGCAGCGGAAAACAATGTTTGCAGAAAAAATGGTGTCGATCGAAGAAAGCAGGGATTCGACGCACGACGACATGCCAATCACAGGGCCACTGACGCACACTGAGGTGCCAATCACAAGGACATTCGCGAGACTGCAGGAAGGCCGTCCCGATACCTGGTTGGCGTTTGGAGATGCACTGTACAATTATTTTGCGTTTAATCAGCTGCCTCAGGATGTCAAGAGATTTACAAATAACGAATTCCTGCAACAGCTTTGGAGTCCCATACATCGCAATCGAATGCTGTATCACCCGCGTACGGCTCACCAAATGAAATGGACATCCGGGGGAATCGCGGTTGATGAAAAGGACGCTGTTAATTCGGCACAGATCTCACCGGGTTTCAAAGGGGTGCTTCAGTCGGAAGAATTTGAACTGAAGCATCCGGAAATTCAAATTTTGGCTGCTGGAAAGGGCGCAAGAGTTCGGTTGGTCATCGACGGTTACGTGATGAATGAGTTTAGTGAATTGCTGTTCGGTGGGTGTCGGCAGCCAATTGACACTAACGGCGAGTATCGGTGGATTCGTTTGGCTGGTGATGTCAAACGCCACATTGGACACCGATGCCATCTCGAATTCATAGATGACGGTGAAGGCTGGTTCTCAATTCGAGAAGTTCGCCTAATGGCACAAGGAGACGAAGTTCCTGCTGCATACAACGAACTCTGCCGCACGAACGAATCGATGTTTGTTTCTCCTGACTTCTTACTGACGAGGCTGATCGACGAATGGGTCAAGGTTGCGGGAAGGGATTCTGCATGGGCGTCTCTAGCGTTCAAGGCACGACTGCTCCCAAATGCGCAATTGGAAAGAATTGCCGAAGCAAACAAACGGTGGATGGAGCTGTCGTCAGTGCCTCAACCGGGCGATCCGGTACTTGTCATGTGCGAAGGCTCGGGTGAGGACGAATACGTGTTCATTCGCGGCAACCACAACAACCACGGCCCGACTGCAAAGCGGCACTTGCTGACGGCATTGGATGGCGGGGTCGAATTGAAGGACACGCCAGGCAGCGGGCGGTGGGAGTTAGCCGATCGAGTCCTGGCCGACAGCAATCCGTTTCCGGCACGTGTTGCGGTCAATCGTGTCTGGCAGCATTTGTTCGGTCGAGGCATCGTCGCATCGTCGGACAACTTCGGCGTCCTTGGTGAAGCACCGACGCATCCGGAACTGCTTGACCTGCTGGCCGACGATTTCCGAAACGACGGCTGGTCACTCAAACGTCTCATCAAACGTCTGGTCCTCACGCGAGCATACCGACTCAGCAGTCAGCGCAATGCATCGGCGGAACAACTGGATCCGACGAATAGATTGCTGCATCGCTTCAGCATCCGTCGGCTGGAAGGCGAAGTGATTCGCGATACGATGCTGTGTGTTTCCGGCCAACTGGATAAAACAATGTACGGAGCGTCGGTGCCCGTGTTTCTGTCCAGCTTTATGGAAGGCCGCGGCCGCCCCGGATCATCCGGTCCACTCGACGGTGCTGGCCGCCGCAGTATCTACCAGAGCGTGAATCGGAACTTCCTGAATCCCTTCATGCTGGCCTTCGACACGCCTCAACCCGCAACCGCCATCAGCCGTCGCAGTGTGTCGAACGTCCCGGCTCAATCGCTGATCCTCATGAACAACGAGTTCGTCCATCAACAGGCCAACGTCTGGGCAAAGCACTTACTCAAAGCGGGCCTGCAAAACGACACCGACATGATCAAGTTCGCCTACCGCTCCGCGTTCGCCCGCGAACCGTTAGAGACGGAACTCGCATCGCTGCTGGAATTCGTTCGAGCTGACGCAGCCAATCCTCCGGACTCACCGAACGTATTGCAGAACGAATCCATCCTCACCAGCGTGTGCCACGTGCTGCTGAACCAAAAGGAACTATTGTTTCTGGAGTAGGCCGGACCAAGCGGAGCGCCGTTCCGGCAGGTGTCTATCAATTGCCGGAACTGCGCTCCGCTTGGTCCGG
>JAYTAK010000543.1:0-8937 GCA_043737515.1 Candidatus Kuenenia sp.
TCGAAAGGACGGCCACGCGGCGACGTGGAGCGGATGTGCGACCCATGGCGGTTCGCCTTACGGCGAAAGTCCTTTCCGGCAGAAAAGACCTACTATAACAATCGCCGGCGACTACACCTGGACGGCACAGTTGCAATTACGGATTTCGGTAGGTCCTGCTTGCCGAGCAGGACTTCGCGACCACGCCGCGACCAGCGACGTGTCGCGGTGGAAAGGACCGCCACTCGGCGACGTGGAGCGGATGTGCGACCCATGGCGGTTTGCCTTACGGCAAAATCCTTTCCGGCAGAAAGGACCTACCAAACACAGTCCTTTCCGGCAGAAAAAGAATTCCGCTACTGTGGCGTGCAGATCACAGTTGCCGTTTCGATGATGGCGGGCTGTTTTGGTTTGTCGCTGTGATCGGTAGGAAGCACACCGATCTTCTTCACAACTTCCAGGCTCGCATCATCGGCGGTCCTGCCGAAAACCGTATACTGGCGATCAAGAGATGCTTGTGTTCCCAGACAAATAAAGAACTGGCCACCCGCTGAATTCGGGTCACTTGTACGAGCCATCGACAGCACGCCGGCGACATGCGGCGTCTTGTTGAACTCGGCCTTGATCGTGTAACCCGGACCACCGGTTCCGGTTCCGAGCGGACAACCACCCTGAATCATGAATCCTTTGATGACGCGATGAAACGTCACGCCGTTGTAATAGCCAATCCGGGCCAGACCAATCATGTTGGCACAATGTCCCGGAGCATCGTCCGGCAGCAGGTCCAGCAGAATGCGACCTTGGTTCGTTTTCAGCTCGATTTGGTAGTTGTTCTTGTCGAAGTCGATATCCTTGATCGCGGCTGTGACCTCAGGTTGGCGATTTTTGCTCATGTCGTCTCTCGAATCCTGTCGTTGGAACCTGTGAAAAATGTCAGAAACTGTCTCAGACTGCCGAAGTGTCGGGAATTGAGCCACAAACGCAAGCGTGAAACTGATTGGAGAATTGGAGGCGGAGTACAATCCTTGGAATTATCAACCCCATCGCACTGACCGGGCACGGCTCGCCAGTTTGTCAATATTTGGTAGGGTGTGTGAAGCGGAGCGCAACACACCACTGCGGATCCGCCTGCACTCATGGTGCGTTGCGCTTCGCTTCACGCACCCTACAGGAATCGCAGACTGGCCAGCCGTGTCTGACAGGGCGGAGGCAACACTTTCCGTTGTGCGACCTTCACTGAAGAACCTATGAACGCATTGCTGAAGAAACTTCGCATTCAATCAGTCAACGCGGGAGCTTGTTCCGGAGCGGACTCCTGGGCATCCGGTACGGAACGACTCACGTCGTACTCGCCATCCACCGGCGAAGCCATTGCTGATGTGATGCTGGCGGGAGCGAGTGAGTACGACACGGTCGTGGATCGTGCCCAGGCGGTATTCCTGAAATGGCGCAGCGTGCCGGCACCGGTTCGCGGGCAGTTCATCCGCGATCTCGGCAATCGCCTGCGAGAGTTCTGCGAACCGCTCGGCGAACTGGTCTCTTTGGAAATGGGGAAGATCCGCGCGGAGGGGATTGGTGAAGTTCAGGAGATGATCGACATCTGCGACTTCGCGACCGGGCTTTCCCGACAGCTTTGCGGCAGCACAATGCACTCCGAACGTCCGGGACATCGGATGTACGAACAATGGCATCCGCTCGGACTGATCGGCATCATCAGTGCCTTCAATTTTCCGGTGGCCGTCTGGAGCTGGAATGCCGCACTCGCGGCGGTCTGCGGTGACACGATGATCTGGAAACCGTCACCAACCACGCCGCTCACCGCCATCGCCGTGCAGCATCTCTGCAATGATCTGATGTCCGATCATAAAATCGATGGGC
The DNA here is from genome assembly GCA_043737515.1 of Candidatus Kuenenia sp. Classification (GTDB taxonomy): domain Bacteria; phylum Planctomycetota; class Planctomycetia; order Planctomycetales; family Planctomycetaceae; genus SXXK01. The sequence continues at coordinate 1,858 of JAYTAK010000543.1, forward strand.
TCTTCAATCTCGCCATCGGCACAAATGAAAACGTCGCCCAGCGGATGATCGAAGATCGTCGGTTGCCGCTCATCAGTTTCACGGGTTCCTGCGAGGTCGGAAAACACGTCGCGGAGGTTGTCGGTCGCCGCATGGGCAAGATGTTGCTGGAACTAGGCGGCAACAATGCCATCATCGTCGAACCGGATGCCGATCTCAATCTGGCGATTCGCGGTATTCTGTTCGGAGCTGTGGGAACTGCCGGGCAACGCTGCACGACGACTCGTCGATTGCTCGTGCATGAATCCGTGATTGAAGAGGTTCAGGCACGGCTGTTGAAGGCGTATGCACAAGTCAGCATCGGCGATCCGCTGGAACGCACGACGCTGATGGGGCCGCTCGTCTCGCCGCGATCGGTCGAAACCATGATGCAGGCCATTCACCACGCCGTCAGCGAAGGTGGTTCGGTCATTTGCGGCGGCAATGCCTTGACCGATCGACCGGGGAACTACGTGCAGCCGACAATTATCCGCATGCCGACTCAATCGAATCAGGTACGACAGGAAACATTCGCCCCGATCCTGTACCTGATGAGTTACCGTGATCTCGACCAGGCAATCGCCATGCACAATGATGTGCCGCAGGGTTTGTCGAGTTCCCTCTTTACAACCAACCTGCTCACCGCCGAAAAATTTCTTTCCGCCGCCGGTTCCGACTGCGGCATTGCCAACGTCAACATCGGTACAAGCGGCGCAGAAATCGGTGGTGCATTTGGCGGTGAAAAAGACACTGGCGGCGGGCGCGAATCCGGTTCCGATTCCTGGAAGGCGTATATGCGCCGACAGACGAACACCATCAACTGGTCCACATCCCTGCCGCTCGCTCAGGGAATTCAGTTCGGCTGAATCGCTGATTCTGAGTGCCCGTGTTTTTTCGCGTTCCGTTTGATGTTCGTTGTTGTGAGATCATATCCGTCGATAGTAACACCCGTGAACGCCGATTCAAATGAACGAGGCCCGGAGATGCAAGTCTCACAGGCCTCGCTACAATTGTCCCATGCTCCGACGCTGCCGAATCGCGTGACTACAGACGCAGGTTAAGCCCCCACTGGAAATCAACGCCCCGCACAAGATCTTGATCGCAGGGGAATTCCGCCGCACCGGAAGCCCAGAGTTTATATTTGCGGGATCGTGGATGTCGGCGCGCCGTCTGTTGTGTTTCCCGCAATTCGATTGTTGCCGAACGAGATGATCTGCCCTGAAGCATTGACCGCCAAACCGGTAAAGTTATGGGTGACCGTGTTGTTGCTGATGCGGACCCTGGTCATGCTGCCATCCGACCGGATGCCTCTGGCCAGACAGTCAGCGATGTAACAACCCTCCACAAAAACGCTGATCGGCGATACCGCATTGCCAGAGGCAAAAATACCGTTTGTTTGATTCGAGACGATCTGGCAGCGGCGGATGTTGGCCGTCGTGCGAAGTGCCGCCTGGACACCGAATGTGTTCCCATGCAGACGCACACGATCCAGGGACGCAATCACACTTCCGGCCGCACCAGCCTGCAGCAACACCGCGCCGCCATTGACGGCATTGTTATTGTTGCGGATGGTGGTGTCACTGATGAACAATCTGGCAGCACCAGATGGTTCAAAACTGACGCCTTTCTGTGAGAAATTGAAGATCGTGCAATTTTCAATGTGCAGCGCCCCGCCTGCGATAAAGCGAATGCCGTTCAATCCGGTTCCTGCGCCGTTGATAGAGAGGCCGCGGATCGTGATTACGTCGGTCGCACCTGCATTGATCACGATCCCGTTCGTGCCCGAGCCCAGAATGGAAGCAAACGTTCCGCTGCCGTCGATCGTGATCGACTTGGTAATCGTCACGGTTCCGAATCCACCCGGATCGAGGCAGTCGATTTCGCCTCCCGCTGCGGTCTTGGAGATGGCACCGGCAAATGTTTTGCACGGAGCAGTGCGGCTGCCAGGATTGGCATCGTCACCGACTCCCGAGACCCATGTGCGCGTGGCCTGAGCCCATACTGACGAGTTGACAAGAACTAACAGCATGAATGCTGCGCCGACCTGAAACTTAAATCGATTCCGGTTCATACGAAGTCTCCCATGTGAAGAGGGGGGAAGTGGAACAGCCGCCTGAAGTGCCATGCTAATTTGAATTGACACGCAAATCCAGCGTGCTGTACGCAGATTCAATTGTTTCGAGACTTGCCAACCTGGACCGCAGACGGCGATCGCCGTACACTGTGGATTTGTACAAGTGATGGTCCACCGTTGTTCCTCGCCGCCCGCCGGAGTTTTCAGATGTCGCATCGCGATCTTGTGCATCCTCGTGACGCAATCATGCAGACGATGGATCGCATCTATAAGTACCGCATGACCACAACGTCCGGCGGCAATTTGTCGATTCGCGACGACAACGGCGACATCTGGATTTCGCCCGCCCGCATTGACAAAGGCAGCCTGACACGGAACGATATCGTGTGTGTCCGTCCGGACGGAACGGTGGATGGCCCGCATCGGCCTTCGTCTGAGTATCCGTTTCATCGAGCCATCTATGACGCTCGACCGGATATCACCGCCATCGTGCATGCGCATCCTGTGGCATTGGTGGCATTCAGTATCTGTCGACAGGTTCCGAATACGCGGTTGTTTCATCAGGCCTACTTCGTCTGCGGGCAGCCCGGCTTTGCACCGTATGCCCTGCCGGGAAGCAGCAAGCTGGGACAGAACATTGCCGCGACGTTTGCAGCGGGCAGTGACAGCGTCATTCTGGAAAATCACGGTGTGGTCGTCGGCGGGAGGTCGTTGTCTCATGCGTTTCAGCGTTTTGAAGCATTTGAGTTTGCGGGCAAGACGGTGATCAAAGGTCGGCATTTGGGAGACGTGAATTATCTGACGGATGCTCAGCTTGAGAAGGCTCAACAGCGAAACGTGCGACTGGAGAGTTTTGAACCTGACGCGGCAACGTCGCAGGAAAAAGAACTCCGCCGCCAACTGAGTGCATTCGTGCGTCGCGGCTGTCGGCAACGGTTACTGATCAGCACCGAAGGCAGTTTTTCTGTTCGCCTGAATGCAGACAGCTTTCTCATCACTCCCTCGCAGCAGGATCGCGAGACACTCGAGATCGACGATTTTGTGCTCGTCCGGAACGAACAGTCCGAAGCCGGCAAAACGCCCAGCCGAGCGGCGCTGGCTCATCACGCGATCTATCGAAGACATCCTGGAATCAATGCGATCGTGTTCGCTCATCCGGTCAACGCAACGGCATTCAGCATTACCAATGCGACGTTCGATGCGCGGACGATTCCGGAGAGTTACATTTTCCTGCGGGATGTGAATCGTGTTCCGTACGGTGTGCAGTACGATGCGACCGGCGGGATTGCCGATTTTGTATCGACGATCAGTCCTGCGGCGATCCTTGAAAATGATGGCGTGCTTGTGACCGGTTCGACAGTTCTTGACGCTTTTGATCGGCTGGAAGTTCTGGAATCGACTGCCGAAGCCGTGATCAATTCCCGCGTGATCGGGGATGTCGCTCCCATGCCGGATGCAGTGATTGAGGAATTGAAAGCTGCGTTTCTTAAATGAGGGCATTGCTGACGATGCTCCGTCCGCGCGGAGGCGCTGCGGCGTTCGTGACAAATCACGGTTGTCTAGCGACAACTAGAAATCCCGGTTGGCGACAATTAGAAGTACCGGTTGGAGGAGCGGTTTTTGGCCGATTTTGAGCTTCGTGTTGGTGCCGTTCATCGTTTCGTGGCGGCGATTGGTGTTTCAGACGGTTCTGGGATTGGCGATCATTGTAACTCCTGATTTTCATGGAGGTTACAATGATCACGAATGGACGCGTGAATGAACTTCGGCGACTGCTCGGTTTTGGCAGGACTCTGGGCGATTCAGCAAGGATGGCGGAAATGAGTGAGAAAACGGCACGCAAATACCGCGACCACGACGGACAGCCGTCGCAGCAGACTTCGGATCGCACCTATCGCACGCGGAGCGACCCTTTTGCCGACGTGTGGGACAAGGTGCAAGGGCGACTCGAATTGGAACCGCGGCTCAAAGCGAAGACGCTGTTTGAATGGTTGCAGCAAACTCACGAAGGACAGTTTCCTGATTCCACACGGCGCACATTTGAGCGACGCGTGAACCAGTGGCGCAGTCTGCATGGTCCGGGAAAGACCGTCTTCTTTGATCAGGAACATCACCCCGGCAGACTGGCCGCCAGCGACTTCACGGTTTGTAATGAACTCGGTGTGAAGATCGCAGGACGGCGATTCGATCACACGTTCTTCCACTGCGTCCTCACGTACAGCAACGTGGAAAGCGTATCGCTGTGTTTTTCCGAATCGTTTGAGGCGCTCAGTGCCGCCGCCGGGGGCGGTTTGTTCGAGCTACCGCTCGGAAGCTGCAGCAACGTGTCAGAGTAATAACCGGGCTTGGGCGGCTTTGGAAGAATTCAGAAAGCGTTCTGGGATTTTGGAGGCGTACCGGAACGGCATCGCAGTGATTCACTGGCTGCCGCCGTACGAAATCACACCAGCCGCAGAGAACTGACCGAGCGCTATGCGTCCCTGATGAGTTACTACAACTGCGAAGCGGAACGAACGCGCGCTGTGCCAACGAAAATGGCGACGTCGAATCGTCCAACGGACATCTCAAGGATACTATCGAGCAGGCGCTGATGCTGCGTGGCAGTCGGAGTTTTGAAACTCGAGAAGCCTACGTTGCCTTCGTGGAACAACTGCTCAAACTCGCCAACGACAACCGTCGAAAGAAGTTTCTCGATGACCTTGCTCATCTGAAACGACTGCCGAACAAATCACCGTCACTCATCACGGGCATCTGATTCAGACGATGCCCCGGATTGTCGGCAAGAATCAGGCGGCCATCAATTATCGTCACATCATCGATTCGCTGGTGCGAAAACCGGGTGCTTTCGCCAGCTATCAGTATCGCGAAGAGATGTTTCCGACGAGCGGATTTCGCATGGCGTGGGACGCGCTGCGTGCCGCTCATTCGGAGAAAGTGGCCGACAAAATGTACGTGCAGATTCTGGAACTGGCGGCTCGCGCGGTGTTCATCTCAAGAAAACAGTCAGGACGCCGTCGCCGATGCGCTGCGATATCTGCTGGCGACCGAACACACGCTGGATGTCGCACGCGTCCGCGAACTCGTGGCCGACGCGACCAGCATCCCTGCGCCGACCGACGTCCATGTGGAAGCACCTGATCTGTGCGATTTCGATTCGTTACTTACCTCGTTCGACAAGGAGTGTCCGAACCATGACCAGAACGGCAATGAAACCAGCGGCGAAGAGCGCCACGACGGCAGCGCGCCGCACAACATCGTCGCTAACACCAGCGAAGAAATTCGACATCGCGTCGCAACTGACCGATCAATTGAAGGAACTGCGTCTGCCGACGATTCGAGATCAGTTTCAGGATTCAGCGGCTCGAGCGACAACGGAAAATCTGAGCCACCTTGCTTATCTGTCGGAACTGACGACGCTGGAGTGCGAGACTCGGCGCGAGGGCCGCATCAAACGACTGCTGACACAATCCCGACTGCCGCCTGGCAAGACATGGGACTCATTCGAATTCGAACGTCTGCCGCTGCATGTTGTGCGGCAACTGGAGTCTTTGAGGGACGGCTCGTTTCTGGACCGTCGCGAGAACGTGCTGCTGTTCGGCAAGCCGGGTTCGGGCAAGAGTCACGCCTTGTGTGCGCTGTCGGAACAATTGATTCTGCATGGCCGCAGTCTGCTGTTTACGACATGCAGCTTGCTGGTTCAGGAATTGCTGATTGCGAAGCGGGATCTGCGTCTGCCGAAGCTGATCAAACACATGTCGAGCTTCGAGGGTCTGATCATCGACGATCTTGGCTACGTCCAGCAGAGTTGCGAGCGGTGTTCAAGTCTTTTTGGGGTCAGTTCTGTTCACACTTCTGGCGGAACGCTACGAACGCGGGAGCGTGCTGCTGACGAGCAATCTTGCGTTCAGCAAGTGGGATCAGATCTTCAAGGACACGATGACCACAGCAGCGGCGATCGACCGACTTGTACATCACAGCGTGATCGTCGAACTGAATGTGCCCAGCTTCCGTGTGGAATCGGCAAAGAAGTCCAAAACACCTCAGCTCGATTAGGCATCCACACAAAATCCAAACGGGAATTCTAATTGTCGCTAAACCGCACCTCTAATTGTCGCCGAACAATCCTCGCCGTCGATGCCGCCGAACGCGCTCGGTATTCGAGTCGCTTAGCGACATCGCCCGCGTAGCTCAGTCGCTCCGCCGACTGCGATTCCATCGGCAAATCGTCATCACACCATTCACGGTGGTTTATGAGAACCGCGATGCCACGATGATTTCACAGTGCTCTCCGGAGATTCCTTTCCCCAGAACGCTGTCGAGTGTCAACGTTGGGAGGCGTTTTGGTAACACTTTGCAAAAAATCGAGTACTGGATTCTGTGCCAGAAGAAGTGACTTTTGGTCAGCAATGAACCTGAAAATGCCGGGCAGAGTGGCGAAGCGCCAGTCGGCGAATTGCACGGAGTCTTACTTTGTCTGCCGGAAACCGCTAACGCGCTCAGGTTACGCCCTCCTGAGTTGTTTGGGCGGGAGCCGGCGCATGCCGCGGTCGGGATCGACTTCGCGGCTTCGGTAAGGCATACTTGTCGTCATTTCGACTGCGCTGCATGGCGGCCGTTCGAACGGAACTGGCAATGGGGAGACAGCAGTATTGCCTCGAGCGACACAGAGAATTCGCGTTCCCGGATGACGGCCATGCGGAAAATGCCCCTCGTGAATTCTGGGTCGCAATGTTGCGGCACGGAGTTTTCCTGTTCCGAGGTGACCGCTTCGCTTCATTCGACAGAGCCGCCGCAGAGAAGTCCATGCGCCAGCGCAGCAGCGAACCGCACTCACGGAAGCCTGAACAACTCAGAACACTCGGCTCGTTGGGCTACTGTCAGTTCCGGCCAGAAAGCGACAGGCTACACCGTCGCCAGCAACTCTCGGGTTTCCTGGCGAGTCCGGTAGCGGCGGGAACGGTCCTTCGATCGATGATCGTCAATTCGCT
>JAYTAK010000544.1:0-3909 GCA_043737515.1 Candidatus Kuenenia sp.
ACTCCTCATCTGAATTCATCTCAGAAAAACAACACTTTTAACGTTTGCTGAGCAGAGCGAAAGGCGACAATGGGACAGTTATTTCTTGCACGGTCCTTAGCTCGATCGATTCATATTCATTTTACGAAATCTTTCGACGAAATAAAAATTTCCATGCACAGGCATTTTGTTATGGGCCTGTTGACGGTCGTGATGACTCTGCCGATAACGGCACTAGGCACCTTGACGACAGTCGTTCCTAGAGATGAAGCCACAGGGGACCCGTTCGTTCATGGATCGAATCGCAAGGTATTCATCCCTAGAAACTCGCGGTCTTGTTTGCCATGATCCTTAACTCTGACGCAATTCTCCGAATAATCGCCCGTTCGTTTCGAATCACTGATCCGACATCAACTTGACTTCGTTCGAGGGTTTATGGTCGATGAAGTCGCAAATCTCATACTCAGCTTCATTTCTTCTGAAAGTTTGCGAGTACAAGGAATCCCGCACATGAATTCATTCGTAGAACAGATTCCAGATATTCAATATGATACAATAGCTAGGATTGTTCCTGGTGTTGTCCTGCTGACGGCGTATTCGGCTCACAATCCGCAATTGTGGGGAAGTACCGGCTACGTTGCCGCAGGGTTGTTTCTGAGCTACGTAGTAGGGTTCATGCTGGAGCTTTTTAGCGCAACAGTGGTGGACTGGAAATTGTGTTTGCGAGGGTCAAATATCAGGAGGGCGGGTCTGCCACAACAGTACCGAAAGAGTCCACAAACAGGTTCGTCCAGTTCATTACGGCACGATGGCTGAGCAATGGGCTCGTGAGCGAGGGGTACCTCTGGAGTTCACTTCGAGATGGCACGATCGCAAACAAGCGACTGCTAATGAAGATGTTGGCTGAACGCGCGATGTTTCGTTCGCTGATGATTGCCAGCCTCGTTGCATTGGCGATTCCACCAAAGCTGACCGTTGGTAGCGTTCATCGCGCGTGGATTTTGGGTGTATTACTCATGAGCATGAACGGTTTCTACTGGGTCTGGCGATTCATGTCAGAAGGACTGAAAGACAAGAGTAACGGCACATTTTCCGCAAAAGCAAAGATCACCGAATAAGGCGGCACTCTCCGCCCGCTTCCAGGCTACTTTTCAGAAGACACAACGCTGGTATCACTCACCTTGGAGCTGGACCCCCGAATCATCAGCGCCTTCGTCATTTTGTGGTGGGCGTTTCTTCCGGCGTGTGGTCAATCTGAATAAATGTCTCCGCTCCGGCCACGGCGACGACCGGCAACTGGCGCTGCGTGTCCCAGGACATGCGGGACGTGTGATAGTTCGTCGTGAACGGATAGTTTTCGCCCGGCATGACGCGGACGCGAAATCGTCCGTGCTCGTCCACTTGAGCGAGCCTTTCGGTGCCGCGGGGCCGGGCCGGACCGAAGACTCCAATCGCCACGTATTCCCTGATTCCGTCGTCCACTTCGACCTCGGAAATCGCCTCCCCGGTTTTCGTGTTGATGATCTGGCCAGTCAACCAGGCTCCCTCCTGAGCCTGCATCGGAGTCAAAGTGACCGATGTCGCTTTTCGACATTCGATCCCGGTCAGTGCCTCGGCCACAAGGTCTTTGTCGTCCAAAACGAAACTGTAAACGCCTTCGATAAGGCAAAGGCGAAAACGTCCCTGAGCGTCAGTGGCCGCTCGCAGCCCAAAGATTCTGTTCGCGTTGAACTCAGGAACTGCAGAAACAGCCACGCCAGCCACGGGTCTGGAATCCGCATCAAGCACAGTTCCCGTCACCTTGCAGCCCTGATTCAGGACGACTCGAGCACCACCGGGAACATTGATGTTCGGAACACGAACCGAAGGAAAATCCGGATGCGAGACCAGGATCTGGACGGGGACATCACTTTGCTCTGCATTGGTCACTGGTAGGTCGTGCAACAGGAACAGGCCATCTTCTTTTGTCTCGTAGAATCGCGTGAATGCGGTCTTCCGTAGTAACCTGAACATCACTTGTACGAACGCGCCCTGAACCGGTTTCCCCGCCTCATCAACAACGCGGCCTTTGAATGAATCATACTCAGGAGCGAATCGGATGGTGGCTGGCCGCGATCTGCTAAACACACCCACAGGATATTCCTCCGCTGGCCCGTCTTCGAACGACGCCACAAGTACATAAAACAAACTCTCGGTATGCAGATCAGATGGACGCTGCAGACCACGGAACTCGAACGTCCCCGCATTGTCTGTTTTTGTTGTCGCAATTTCTTCGCCATCGCCCAGCAAACCGCGCATCGCGAACAACCGCACCTGAACACCTTTCAGTGGCGTCTTGCCGAGTTTGTTAATGCACTTGCCGATGACGGAATAGTCTTTCGGTGGCTGGTTCTCATTCTGGGCAGTCGGAGGAACGTTGCGAGCTTCATCCGAGGCAGCATCGGGCAGACTGATTGCAGCCCAAAGAACCAGAAATCCGAAAACGGGCCAGACTGTTTGTCGTAACCGACGGAAGGTGCCCCACGTTGAAGATGCGTTGATAGGGCTCATCGAACTCTGCTTGGTGAACTGTTGGTGGACTTGCCTGCGGCACAAGACGGTGTGAAAACCTCTGCTACCATGCCACAGTCACTATCCGATCGCAAGGAACAAACTTCGCTGCCTGTCTCGAATGGTGCGGTCGTGGATTGATTGTTATTGTTAAGGTAGTGTTTTGTCAAGACAACGAATTGGGGTTAAATCTGTAGGCCGGACCAAGCGGAGCGCCGTTCCGGCAGGTCGGCAAAGTGCTGGAACGGCGCTCCGCTTGGTCCGGCCTACCTCAGAATCAAGTCTTGACGGGACATTACGTCCGTTCTGCCGGAAAAGACTTTCGCCGCAAGGCGACGCCGTGCGATGTGCTCGAAGGCATTGAACTTGTTTGGAGTCGATCATCAATGGACGCGAACGTACCAACAACAACGACGGCCATCCGAAAGCGTCGATGGGGAATCGGCTTGGGACTGATGATTGTGGCCACCGTTAGCCTGCTGCTCTGGATGCTTTGGCCAGTTGCATTAAATAACGTCGAAAAACAACTCGTAGGGAGCTGGACGCGCCGGGATTCGCCTGGATCCGTCGTCATTACGTTTCATCCAAATCGAACTGCCTCATACCAGAACTCAAAGTTCAAGCCGGGTTCGGGATGGTGGTGGGCAGACGCAGGCTCGATATACTGGGATGAGGGTTTCCAGGACGTAATGCATATGAGGATCGGAAGGATTCTGCATGGTGGTCCTGATCACAACAAATATACGCTGCAGTCCGTCGATGATGAGTGCTTTCGAATTTTTGTGCCCGTCAATGGTTCAACACACGAATGGATTCGCGTCCCGAATCCGTCAGGCGGGCCATCTCAGGACTGAATTCACGCATCTCATTCGTTGTTCATACTACAATGGCGCGGACGTAAGAATTTGATTGGCGAGCGGGGTACGTAAGTGCCCTGATTTTCCTGTCATTTGTAACAACATCAGGGGATTGACATCCCCCGCTCGCCTTCAGACATGTGCGACGTCTCGCAGTTGGGCTGAGAGCTTGGCGACGATCAGTTGATTCAGGCTGACGCCTTCCTGTTCAGCTTCGTGGGCCAGTGATGCGTGGACGGACTTCGGGACGCGAACCAGGATCCTGCCGTTGTATTCATTGGACGTACCGCTGCGGCCTGGCAGCGATTGGAGTAGCTGTCCAATCTGCGCAGCGTGAAGCAGGCGCAAAGTTGGATGCGTTTTGGGGTATCGACGAGTTTTGACGGGGCGGTCTGCGAGATCGAGAAGGAATTCGTGTCTCCGCGCCACAGCAGAGACCGCTGACGGTGCATCGTGGCGCTTCAGAGACATCGAGATCGCTCACTTTCGTTGTTCGTGCCGGGGACTTCCGGATGAATCACGT
>JAYTAK010000545.1:0-3908 GCA_043737515.1 Candidatus Kuenenia sp.
CGACCGAAAGCCTGCTGCCGTGTCATCGGTTTGTTGTCATCCCGGAGTGCCATCAGCCCGATGCTGGCTTTCCCCAGCGTCGCCCGCGACGCACCGGATTCCATGGATGCGAAATAGAACCCCACCAGTATCAACGAGGCGAGCCCCTGTATGACCACTGTCAGAACGTCGGCCAACGCGCCCCAGCCATAGAAGTGAAATAACAGGCCAAAGAGTGTGCCGATGAATCCACCCACAAAAATCAGCATGTACACGATAATCATGTCGATCTGGAATGCCAGGAAACGAGGCCCGAAGCCCGCAGTTTCCAAATCCGGAAACTCATTCACCAGCGACAGATCGGGTTTGAAGTAGACACCGTACAGTCCCACCACCCGCATCATGAACACCGCAGGAAACGACATCAGGCCGCAGATGATGAAAAACACAATGAAACAAGAGGTGAAAACCAGTGGCATCTGGTAGAACAGGAATTGAAAGTTTCCTTCTCCCATATCCATGATATTGGCTTTAGCCCACGCCAGAAACGCAGCTTCCTGCACCAGCAGCCATGCGATAATTCGGTTGCCCAGGACGAGCACCGTGATCGTCACGCCCAGCGGTACCAGGAAGACCATAAACAGGTTGAGCATAAAGATGTACAGCGACGGTCCGAGGGTCTTGAAGAAATCCTTTGCCATCCACCACAACAGCCAACCACGATACTGGTAATTCTGAGTCATGTGAATCACGGCTGCCGGCAGCACCAGCAGCGGGATCAGCATCAGTACGGCAGTTACAATGCCGGCGGCGATGGGACTAAAAATCCCCACGACCCCCGAAATCCACAGGAACGGCGTCAGCAACACGGCCGGCCAGACGTAAAAGCGAAAGCCCATTGTCAGATTGCCAAAGAAGTCCATTGGAAAGCGTTTGATGCGTTTTTCACCGGCCATGGTCACCTTTGTGATCGTGATCGCCAGCGTCCACGCCCAACCGCCGAAACCCAACTGGAACACCACCGTCAGAAAGATCCAGAACCACGACGGTGGTTCAAACCACGGCTGCACATGCGGCGCAGGCAGTTCGATCACCTGTTTGGGCGTCGTGTAGTACGTCCTGTCATAAACGGCTTTTGATCCCTTGGCTTCCGGCACAGTGATTGTCAGGACGTTACCTACGATCTTGATGTTGGCCGTGTCTGCCTTCGCGCTCTCCATGAGTTCCGCTGCGCGGTGCGTGACGTAATAGCTGAGCGAGAAGAGAGACGTCAGCGACATGGTGAGCGTCAGCGACCAGATCATCGCCGTGCGAACACCGTAACCCCAATGCTTCTTCAGAAACTTCCAGCCGTTACTCCAGATGACACCGTAGAATTCTGCCGGTGGTGGCCCTTTTCGTTCGAACTTGATCCGCTGTCGTTCGCTCAACACTCCTGTGGCGATGGTGACACCGCATTTCGGACACTCGATTGCATCCAGATCCACCGGTCTCGCACAACCCGGACACACTCTGCGTTTTTCGTCCTCGACGTTCCGCAGATCAAGACGCTCCAGCGCATCTCGAGGAGTGCTGTCGGCTTCTTCTTCCTGCGGTGGTCGAGCCTTGGCAGCAGGTCGATCACCTTTCGGCAGCGGCACGCGGACTTTTTCACCGCACTGCTTGCACTTGACGACTTTTCCTGCCGCCTGATCGGACACATTCAAAACGGTTTCACAGGCCTTGCAGCGAACTTTGATGGACATGAGCAATCTCGTGGGATATCGGGACGCGGACGAAGCGTGTCAGCAGACCGAAATCTAACAGACCCGCAGAACCGAACAACATACAAGGTCAGCAGATCTGTCGCGAATGGTTTTTCCCGGCCTGGCCGCATCGTGTCATTCGAATCGCACGTCAAACGGGAGAATCAGCAACACCGGCTCATCGGCGATCTGACGCAACACGGAGAAATGACGCAGGGCGGGACGAGCGGATTCCGGCAGCAACGCCGCCAGTTCCGCGAAAGGCTGACCGGTGGGAGCTGTCTGCCCCATGAGCATTTCCAGCGGACTTTGAGCCTTGGGCAGGTCTTCCAGCTCCAGTTTTCCGGCTTCATCGCCAACCAGTTTCCGAGTGAAGGCGACGGCATCTGCCAGCGTGCCAAGCTGATCGACCAGGCCGATCTCCTTCGCCTGACGACCCGTGTAGACTCGCCCCCGGGCCAGTGCTTCCAGAGCTGCATATTCCATGTGTCGCCCCGCAGCCGCTTTTTGAGTGAACTGTTCATAGACGGTGTTGAGCATCCGCTGCATCGTTTCGCGTTCAGAATCTGAGAACGCTGCGACCGAACTCATGACGCCGCTGTTCTTGCCACGCTGAATCACGGAAGTCGTGACGCCGAACTTCTTCATCAGACCATCCAGCGCGATCTTGCCTCCCAGGACGCCGATCGAACCGGTCAGAGTTCCCGGTTCCGCAAAGATCGCATCCGCTCCCATTGAAATGTAGTAACCACCGCTCGCCGCTGTGTCACCCATGCTCGCCACGACCGGCTTATTTGTCGCTTCCAGAGCCCGCCAGATCAGATCACTCGCCAGCGCGCTGCCGCCGGGACTATCGACGCGAAGAATGATCGCCTTGACGTTTTCATCTTTGCCGAGACCTTCGATCAGTGGCACGATCTTGTCGGAACTGATCGAAGCCTCCGAAAACAGACTCATCGGACTGTTGCCGGAAACGATTGCACCTTCCAGCCGCAGCACGGCGATGCGTGGCTTCGTGCTGGACGTTTGTGATGATCCCCCGGAGAGCAATTCCATGAGCGAAAACAAATCCAGTTCCGCGTTCGGTTTCTTGCGGCGGTAATCGTCGCGAATTCGCACGTCCACAGACTTGTCACCGTTGGCAATCAAATCGCTCAACTGGTCATGGTAGGCGACATCATCGATCAACCCCAATTCCCTCGCGCGTGCGGTGGAGAGCAGACCTTCGTCGATGATGGCTTTGACTGTTTCTTCCGGCAGTTTTCTGGCGGCTGCAATCTGGCTGACCATCGTCGCGTAATAGTCGTCCAGGATTTCTTCCATTTCCTTACGAAACTCGGGGCTCATTTCCGACCGCGTGTAAGGTTCCGCTGCCGACTTGAAGGCACCGACACGCAGCATGTCGGCTTTGACGTCGAACATTTCGAACAGGTTCTTGTAGAACATGACTTCGGCACGCAGTCCGGTCAGCATGAGCGTGCCGGATTCCGGCATGAGGATTCTGTCGCAGGACGCGGCGAGCAGATAATCTTTGTTGCCACCATCGTTCATCCGCGCCCAGACCGGTTTGCCAGCCGCTTTGACTTCCGCAATTGCCGACTGCAATTCATTCAGCCGCGCCCAGCCGATCTCCAGGCCATCGATATGCAGGATCACGCCCTTGATCGATTTGTCGCGCGCCGCCTGATGCAGTCGGTCCATGCACGTTGAGAGACCTTCGACAAGATCACCGAACAGGCCCGGCATCTGTTGATGTTCAGGGTACGATCCGGTCAGTTTGATCTCCGCCCAGTCAGTGCGTTTTTTGCGTTCCTCGTTCTTCAGCTCCGCAGCGGCTGGCTTTGACTCCGCAGGTTTGGCTTCATCAGCAAACGCGGCATACGGCACCACAAAGACGCAACAGACGGACGTAAGAACAAATGCTTTGATCATCGCTGGGCCTTTGCAACGCCTGGTGTTTGGAGAGTTGTGCAAGAATGTCGTAGTGTCGTAAATTGAGTGCGGAATGTCATGTTCGATCGGCCACGGAATCGAATGTTTTTAGACATCGCGCCTTTTTCCTGGCGCGGGCTTCGCCCGCAACCGAACGATAGGGGTAGGGAGGGCTGAATGAATTCAGCTCCCCCTCCCTCCGAACCGTGCGGGCGGTTTTCCCGCACACGGCTCTCCAGTTAGTAGTTGCCT
>JAYTAK010000546.1:0-3907 GCA_043737515.1 Candidatus Kuenenia sp.
TGCTCCGCATTGGGCAGTTGACCGTAGAGCAGCAACCAGGATGTTTCGACAAAATCCGATCGCTCGGCAAGCTGTTCAATCGGATATCCGCGATAGCGCAGAATCCCTTTGTCGCCGTCAATGAACGTGATGGAACTCTGGCAGGCACCCGTGCTGTTGAAGCCGGGGTCCATTGTGATCGTACCGGACTGACTCAGCAGTTTGGTGATATCCACTGCCGTTTCATGTTCCGTGCCACGAATCACCGGCAGTTCGTACGATTTTCCATCCAGAGTCAAACTGGCCGTTGACATGTCACATTTTCCCAGCGAGCAAAAATTGTTGGAGAGATATCAGAATTTCAGGACAACAGCCAGAATCGCGCTGAAACGGCACGATTCGAATTCCGGGAGCTGATTTCCGGACGTCATTTACGGACGTCATTGTATCGGCACGGTTCGCTGACTGCGCGAGTCCGGGCCGAGTGTTTGCCAGGAAACGTAATCACGAGCCCCTCAAAAGTAAACTCAACCGCGTTTCCTGGCCTTTTTTGAGACCAAATGTGCAGTGAATCGCTGGAAACATTGTGGTGATGCGATCACGGGCAGTGTATGGACACCGCGACGCTGACTTGTTTTCGAACACTTTGGAAACGGAGTGCGAGTCGGCGGAGCGACGTCGCCTACGTAGCTCAGTCGCTCCGACGACTGAGATTCCCCGGAAGCACCGTGGTCATACAATCACGGGCGGTTTATGGTCACCGCGAAGCTGGCTTGTTTTCGAACACTTGAGAAACGGAGTGCGAGTCGGCGGAGCGACGTCGGCTAAATCTTCCCAAAACGAACCGTAGCCATGCCACTGACGCATTTTCGGCAGAAGCAGCCACAGTTGATCGAATTCATCGGCAGAGACTGCTTGTCTCACTCCAGGCAGTGCGATGGCTGCCTGTCTTTGCGAGCCTCAGCGAGATTTTGCACCCATGCGGCCTGTCAGTGATCGATGCGGGAGAACTATGCTTCGCCACCCCGAAAGCGATGTCGGGAACTCAGCGATAAACTTGTGATTGGAAACAGGAAGTTCGGCCATGCGTACAATTGCCGTGATGAATCAAAAGGGTGGCGTCGGCAAGACGACATCCAGCGTCAACCTTGCCGCCGCCCTGGCGCGCGAAGGACGTCGCGTCTGTCTGATGGATCTTGATCCGCAGGGGCACGCATCTTTTCACGTGGGTGTCGAAGCCGGGCCGGACATGCCCACTGTTTATGACGTCTTTACACAACAAGTGATGCTGGACGAAACGCGGCAGTTGGTAGGTGAGAACCTGTCGCTGATTCCGGCCAACATCGATCTGGCAGCAACCGAAGTGGAACTTGCCGCAGTGTCCGGCCGCGAATTCTTCCTGCGCAATTCAATGCAGCACTGGAAGGAACAAAATCGTTTCGACTATGTTGTGATGGATTGCCCGCCTTCGCTGGGCATCCTGACCATCAACGCGCTGACGGCAGCCAGTGAAGTTTTCATTCCGTTGCAGCCGCACTTCTTCGCGCTTCAGGGACTATCAAAACTTTTCGAAACAACGGCACTGGTCACGCGGCGATTGAATCGCGATCTGCGCGTCACCGGCATCCTGATGTGCCTGTATGAATCGGGGACGCGTCTCGCGGCCGATGTTACCGCAGACCTGCGGCAGTTTCTGAGCACAAGCGACAGTGACGCTCCATGGGCAACGGCTCAGATCTTTAAGACTCGTATCCGTCGCAACATCAAACTGGCCGAAGCGCCGAGTTTTGGCCAGTCGATCATTGACTATGCTCCGACCTGCCCCGGTGCCATCGATTACATCGCCATGGCCCAGGAAATCCTTGCCATGGAAGCTCAGATCGCCGCTTCCTCGAAGCCACCCGTCGCCCGCGCCGCGTAACCGATACTCCGCATAGCCCCAGTCAGAGAATTGGCGAGCGGCATGCGTCAGCTTGCCGGTACAGGAACGAGATACCGGAGGGCTCACGACCAATGGCACTCGATTTGATCGCAACTCGTATCAGCCGCAGTGCGTTAGCACCCGGTTTTCCACGTAATTTTGAGTAAACCGGACGCTAATGCGTACCGGCTGATAGAAGAAATCGAGTGCCATTGGGCTCACGCCGCTCCGCTCGCCGGACTCATTTCTGGCCGCGCGAAGAGAAAACTCGCCGGTCATCATCACGCAGGAAGTGGCTGCCGGTGATGCCCTGCAATTCGGCATCGTCATAGCCGCAGTGGATGATCATCTGAGTCTGGACCGCAGATTCGCCGAAAGGTCTCGTCGATGCAACTATCGACAAGCAGTGATGTTGCCGCAGATCTGCCCCAATCGACGCAACGCGGTTCACACAGGTATTGCGAGGGACTCCAAATATTTCCCTCAGAATCACAGTCGGCGGAGCGACTGTGCTACGTAGGCGATGTCGCTCCGCCGACTCGCATTCCTGTCAGCGCATGTATCGAGATCAACGCCGCGCGGCTTAAGGAAAACACTACCGGTGGTTAGTTTCAGCGAATCCGCTGTGCTGCCATATATGCAGCCACACAACACGGCCGTCCGTCACCCGCTTGCAATCCGGATTGGGATTCACCACGATAGCCATTCTGCTGCTTTCTTTGCCCGCCTGGAGTTCTCGCCGTGAAACGTTCTTTGCTGCTGTTATCGGTTGTGTGTTGTCTCGCCCTTATCTCCGACGCTGCCGACTGGCCTCAGTTTCGCGGGCCGGGCGGTCAGGGGCATTCAGACGCGAAGAATCTGCCGCTCACCTGGAGCGAAACGGAAAACATCGCATGGAAAGTTCCGATCGCCGGCCTCGGCTGGTCGTCTCCATCGATTCAGGGCGATCAAATCTGGCTGACGACGGCAATTGATGACGGCAAGTCGCTGCATGCCATCGCGCTCGATCGAGCCAGCGGCAAGACGCTGCACGACATTGAAGTCTTCACGCTGGAGAATCCTGGCAGCGTGCATTCCAAGAACAGTCATGCATCACCAACGCCGTTGATTGAAGGTGATCGCGTCTATGTGCATTACGGCGCACACGGAACGGCATGTCTGACGACGGATGGAACCATCGTCTGGAAGACTCAGGAACTGAAACACGATCATCGCCACGGTCCCGGCGGTTCGCCCGTGATCTTTGAAGATCTGCTGATTCTGAACTGCGACGGATCGGATATTCAATTCGTCGTCGCGCTCGACAAGGCCACCGGCGAGATTCGCTGGAAGAAAAAACGCGAACACATCGGCGCAGATCGGCTGTCAGGCAAGTCCAACGTCCCCATGGCTTACACGACGCCATTGCTGGTCGATGTCAACGGAACGACGCAACTGCTGAGTACCGGTGCCGACAGCATCGTGGCCTATAACCCTCGCACAGGCGATGAATACTGGTGGTTCCGGTTTGATGGGTACTCCAACGTACTGCGCCCGGTCGTAGGCAAGGGCCTGGTATTCATCAGTTCCGGCTATGATCGACCGGAGTTCTATGCCGTGCGGATTGATGGAACTGGTGACGTCACAGAATCGCATCTGGCATGGAACATGAAGAAGGCCTCCCCGCTGAATCCATCACCGCTGGTGGTTGGCGACGAACTGTATCTGGTCAGCGATAACGGCATCGCCACCTGCCTGGATGCCGTCACCGGCGAGCAGCACTGGCAGGAACGTCTTGGCGGCAACTTTTCAGCCTCACCGACATTCGCCGACGGCCGCATCTATCTGCTGGACGAAGACGGGACAACCACCGTCATCGCCCCCGGCAAGAAATTCGAATCACTCGCCGTCAACAAACTGGAAGGCCGAACTTTGGCAACTCCCGCGTTTGTCGATGGCGCGATTTTCCTTCGCACGGATACGCATTTGTATCAGATTGAAAAGCGGTAGAATTCTCGCCAAATTTCG
>JAYTAK010000547.1:0-1628 GCA_043737515.1 Candidatus Kuenenia sp.
GGACGAGCCCCATTGTGGCGGAGATGCGCTTGAGGTCCACGGCATTGCATCCTCTGCCGTGGCGTGAGCCCGATTTGTGTCCAATTTTCACAAGCCTCATACCGTCGCGGGCCCGGTTTGCCCGGCCGTTTCAGGGCCGGAAATGTTTTGCTTTGCTGCTTTACTCGCGTTGCGCTGTGCAGCCGTACGCTGCATCCAGCGACGAATGTCGCGCATCGATTCGATGGCAGGGCGGACGAAAAGCAGAATCAGAATCGTGAGAGCAAGCAGGCCATAAAACCACGGTGCTCCGTCGCCCTGCAACAGCACACCCAAAGCAATCAGAAGCATGCCACCACCACGGATCTGCATTCTTCGCAACGTTTCATGCTTGCGAAATGACCACACGATCATTCCGATGCCAGCCAACGCGGCTGCCAGCCCCATCAAGGACAGATCCACTCGCCAAACTGGCATGTTGTTCACCGTCAGTTGGACAGTTTCTCCCGCCGAAAGGATTGGCAGAATGAGTTGCAGCGGCTCCGGCGATCCGGTATGTACAAATGCGGTCTGAGCAGCTCGACACGAGACAAAGATGGCAGTGGCCAGACTGAGCAATCCCGGCATCCGCCAGAATCCCGAATTGTCGCGCGACCAGATTCCAATGAAAGTGAACAGTCCGATGACGAAGAGCGAGATGATTCCCCGTTTGGCAACCCAGTCAAAACCGGATGGACGCAAGACCGGCACAGGAGGTTCTACCGTTCCACCGGTTGGTACGAGAACGTGTTTCTCGTCGCCGGTGACATTCCATTGCGTCTTGAGGACGGGCGCAAAAACGACCGGCAACGCGAGTTCAGGGTATGCTTTCTTCACAGCCGGTTTTCCCAAACGCAGACTCACTTCAATCGGGATGTTGGGATCTGTGCCACCGGGCAATGGAATCAGTGTGCCGTCGTCTGCTTGTCGTGCGGTGACAGGCTGACCGTTTACGGAAACGGCCCACAGACGCACGGGGTCGCCGGGGATCTTGATTTTGAATGTTCGCTGTCCACGTGATTTGACATAGTAAAGCACGTCTGTCACCAACTCACCGTCCTGCGAAACACGGCTGTTGACTTCCGAGAATTCAACCAGCTGAGTCACTGTTGTGCCTGGCTCAAACCAGCTGACTTTCAGATTCAGATCGAACGGGCGATCTGTGTATTGCCACGTTCCCAAAGGAGGCGCTGTGCTCAACAGGCGGAACTCTGCAGGGAGTTCCAGTGGATCGAGTTTCAGCATGTCTTCGGAAATCGACACGGTCTCGATTTCCACCTGCATCGGGCTGACAACCTGAATATAACCTCGCTCACCCTGTACACCGGTCGGCGAAACCTGTCCTGCCTGGAATGTGTTTTTGCTCTTGTCGGGCTTCTCTTCAAACGTCACCAACAGGGTGTAAGCCCCCATCACTGGCTGATGCAGGGAAACAATCAAAGTGTCGGCTTCTCTGCGCCAGGTACGCACATTCTGGCCATCGACCATGACATTGCCCATCGTTTCGGGCACTATAATCTTCCATTCGGAAACGGGTGCGCCTGTGACAAAGTAGTTGATCAGAGCGCTGCCATACACAGTCTCCTGGCTGAGCGAATAGAGGTGAAAAA
>JAYTAK010000548.1:0-3905 GCA_043737515.1 Candidatus Kuenenia sp.
TCAGAGGCTCATTGCAAAGGTGTATGCTGCGCAGGAGAACTCAAGATCGGACGAGACTGAAAGTACGCGACTGTCTTCGAGATTACTGATGGCCACACCAACCGAGTCTGACGGATTCAAAGAATTGATTCCGGCTTGCCTCAGGCAGGTGTCACATTACCTTCCACAGAAAAGAATAGCAACACCAACTTCAACCCACAATCCCAAGGCCAAAGTTCCGTAAACTTCACGGAAACCTGACGGATACGAATCAGGGCCAATCGGCAGTTTTCGCTGTCGGGATGTCGCGGACTTGAGCGAGTCGTTTTGCATTTCTGCCGATCATGGCAGATTTCTGACGCGACTGATGAAACAATGAACAGTAATCGCCGCAGTTTCTGTTATCGCCCCACGCTTTGCCCGGAAGGCCGTTTGGTCTTGGCCGCTTTCAAATCATAGTTGTCTTCGCCGACAACTTCCGCCAGCGCCTGTAGAAACTCCGGCCCGATATTGACTTTGCAATCGATGCCGGTCGTCAGAATGTAACGCAGTCGCGAGACCGACGTTCCGTCCGATTGTTCGTCAGATTCGCCATGTCCATTGCTGTCCGTATTCCCATTCGCGTTCCCATTCATTGCTTTGCTGCCGCGAACATTTTCCGCAAACGAATCGACAATCAGGATCACCTCCGTGGAGCCCGGAAATCGCGATACGACATTGCGAACGCGCTGAATGTCTTCCTTTGAATGCAGACCTGTCTCAAACTTGATCGCGACCTGGGCCGTGAATTCCTTATCGGCCTGATCGAGCGTATAGATTCGATTGACCACGAGGTTCGGTTCGCGGCTGCGTCGATCGACTTTGCCTGCGACGATGATTACGTTTTCCGCCCTGATCAATTCTTCATACCGTGCATAGTCCTCCGGCCAGGCGATGCACCGCATGATGCCCGACGAATCTTCCAGATCGAAGTTTGCATAGCGATTGTGTCCGTTGCGGCTGCTCTTCTTTGCTGTGGCCAGCTTGATCGACGAAATCATGCCGCCGACTGTCACCTGCGCACCCTCTTCCATCTCTGCCAGCTCTGCATTGCGATTCGTCGCATACCGTTCAATCCGCCGGGCATGCTGCGTCAGCGGATGCGACGTCAGATAAAAACCGATCGTTTCCTTCTCCCACGCCAGCTTCTGTGACGGAGTCCAGTCCGGGATATCCGGGAGACTGATCGCCATCGGCGCGCCGGCATCATCTGTGTCATCATCGTCGCCGCCGCCAAACAGACTCTTCTGCCCGCGCGCCTTGTCTTTCTGTCGGGACAACGCCGACTGGACAGCTCGTTCGACGATGGCTGACTGCTGCGCTCTCGTGCCCGGCAGGCAATCCAGTGCTCCCGCCTTGATCAGCGTTTCCAGCGTGCCTTTGGTCAGCACTTTCGGATCGACTCGTTCGGTCAGATTGAAAATGTCTTTGAACGGACCATGCACCGCCCGTTCGTTCACAATCGCCTGAACAACGTTGTGCCCCACGCCTTTCAGAGCTGCAAGGCCGAACGTGATTTTGTCGCCCAGTACGCTGAAATCGACGTCCGACTGATTGATGTTCGGCCCGACCACTTCAATTTTCATACGCCGCGCGTCATCGACGTGTTCACTGATGCGTTCGGTGCTCTCCATTTCGCAACTGAGCAGCGCGGCCATGAATTCGACAGGATAATGAGCCTTCAGGTACGCCGTTTCATAAGCAATCAGACCGTACGCCGTCGAGTGTGACTTATTGAAACCGTAACCCGCGAAGGCCACGATCAGATTCCACAACTCCTGAGCCACCTGCTCGGAGATTCCGTTCGACACCGCGCCGGCAATGTACTCCTCGTGGAAGCTGGAGATGATCTCCTGACTCTTCTTGCTGATCGCCTTAATGCACTTGTACGACTTCGACAGATCGATGTTGCCCACGCGATTCAGAATCCGCATGACCTGTTCCTGGTAGACCATCACACCGTAGGTCTCAGCCAGGACTTCATCAACCACCGGATGCACTTTGCGCGGCGGCTTGCGGCCGTGCTTCACATCGACGTACTCCATCACCATTCCGCCTTCCAGCGGACCGGGCCGATACAGCGCCGACGTCGCAATAATATCAGCGAAGCAGTCAGGCTTCATTTTTGTCAGCAGGTCACGCATTCCGCCGGATTCCAGCTGGAACACGCCCTTCGTTTCACCGCGCTGCAGCAAGGCGAATGTGTCTTTGTCATCCAGATGCGACTTGACGTATTCAAAATCGAAATCCGGGTGCGTGCGCGTGACGTTCCGCACGGCCTTGTCCAGAATCGTCAGATTTCGCAGACCCAGAAAGTCCATCTTCAGCAGGCCGACTTTTTCCACCGTCGGACCGTCCCACTGCGTAATGATGTCTTCCTTGCCGGTGATCGTCTGCAGTGGCAGGACAGTATCCAGCGGCACGTCGGCAATCACAACACCCGCCGCGTGAGTCCCCGCACTCCGCGCCAGACCTTCCACAGCGATGGCAAACGTCAGCACTTCGTGGGCGACCGGATCAGTATCGTACGCCGCTTTGAGTTCCGCACTTTCCGTCAGCGCGGTTTCGAGCTTGATATTCAGCGTATCAGGAATCATCTTCGCGAGTTCATTGACTCGCGAAAGCGGCACGTTGAGCGCGCGGCCGACGTCGCGGATGGCATTCTTCGCTTTTAACGTGCCGAACGTGCCGATCTGTGCAACATTGCGTTCA
The DNA here is from genome assembly GCA_043737515.1 of Candidatus Kuenenia sp. GTDB lineage: Bacteria > Planctomycetota > Planctomycetia > Planctomycetales > Planctomycetaceae > SXXK01. The sequence continues at coordinate 2,731 of JAYTAK010000548.1, forward strand.
CCGTATTTCTGCTTGGTATAGTCGATCACCATCTGCCGTCGATCGCGGCAAAAGTCGATGTCGATATCCGGCGGTTCTGTGCGGCTGGGGTCAAGAAATCGCTCAAACAGCAGGTCGTATTTCAACGGGCAGACGTCGCCGAGCCGCAACAAATACGCCACGATGGCACCGCAGGCTGAACCTCTGGCACCGCACGGAATCTCGTTGCGGCGCGCGAATTCCACGAAGTCCCACACGATCAGGAAGTAACTCGCATAGCCCTTCGAATTGATCACGCTCAATTCGTATTCCAGACGCTTCCAGTGGCGTTCTGTGAGTTCATCACCGTACCGTTCGTGCATGCGCTCGTGACAAAGATCTTTGAGATATTCGGTATCGGTCTGCTGATTCGGCGGGCGAAACACGGGATACAGTTTGCGGTCACCCAGTTGAATATCGACCCGATCGGCGATTTCCTGCGACCGCGCGACGGCGTGGTCGAGCCCCGGAAAACAAGCGTACATTTCATCCGGCGTACAGACGAACAGACCGTCATGCTCCATCTTCATCCGCTTTTCATCATCGCGCGTGGTCCGCGTGTTGACGCACAGCATGACGTCCTGAACTTTGGCATCGGACTTGTGAAGATAATGCGCGTCGTTCGTTGCGACCAGCGGCAGACCGACGCGGTTGGCAAGGTCCACGGTGAGGTCCATGCAGTCCTTCTGAATCTGAAAGCCTGCGTTCTGGATCTCCATATAGAAGCGATCGCCAAACACTCGCGCGTACCACTCGACGAGTTGCTTTGCCTCGTCGTTGCTTTCAGCCAGCAGCAGACGTGACAGCTCCGACGATGCACATCCAGACAGACAGATGATGCCTTCGTTGCATTCTTCCAGAATCTCACGGTCGATGCGGGGCTTGTAGTAGAAGCCTTCCAGGTAGGCTGTGGATGACAACCGAATGAGGTTGTCGAAGCCTTTGCGATTCATCGCCAGCAGCGTGAGATGCGACGACGCTTCTTTCTGGCGACTGGCACTGCGATCAGACCGCCGTCCCGGTGCGACGTAGGCTTCGTATCCCAGGATCGGCTTGACACCGCCTTTCTTGCAGCCGTTGTAGAATTCAATCGCGCCGTACAAGTTGCCGTGATCGGTGATTGCCACCGAATTCATGCCACTCGCTTTGACGTGCTT
>JAYTAK010000549.1:0-1627 GCA_043737515.1 Candidatus Kuenenia sp.
CTCCACCTGCTGCTGTCGCACTGGATGTTCTATGTCGGGCTCGGCGTGGTTCAGATCTCTCTGATGTTTGTCTTTGCCTCAGTCGTATTTGGGCTGGACCTGTGGCATGTCGAGACACTCGCCGGAGCTGGCATCATGGCACTGGTCAGCTCCATGGCGTCTGCCGCATTCGTCATGATGATCGCGACGCTGTGCAAATCCCGGAAGCAACTGGAAGGCCTGTCGTCCATCGTCATCCTGATTATGTCGGCGATCGGAGGCAGCATGATGCCCCGCTTCATCATGCCTGCATTTGTCTTGAAACTGTCGTCCGTCGCATTCAACGCCTGGGCAATGGACGGATTCCTGAAGGTGTTCTGGTACAACACGCCCGAGCAGTCGATCGTGGTCTCGATACTCAAGGAAGTCTGGGTCATCCTGAGTATGGCTGCCATCTTTTTCTCGATCGCCTGCGTGGCTGCTCGACGATGGGCCGTGCGGTGATGCTGCGGCGTTGCGACACTCCGTCCGGTTTTCGATCGAAGCCAGTCGCGGCTCAATACAATGGATCGAAGACGCTCAATGAGGCTGACGTCTTGTGGTTACCCACATTTCCTGTAGCCACGCTCGCCAGAGCGTGGGGGGTCGACAGAGCGAACAACTTAGCAGTGCCGGATAAGAGGTGCCCACCGTCTGGCGACGGTGGCTACGAAGAAGACGCGGCCTTGTACGACAAAAGATGTGGGTAACGTTAAGGACTGACGCTAGCGGAGCGCCTGACCTATCGTCCAGCGAACAGACCAAACAGGCCGCTCTTCTTCTTGGCCGGTTCCTCTGGAGGCTTGGTACCGGGTTCGGTCGAAGTCAGCCGCCGGATCATGTCGTTCAGGCTGCGTGTCAAACGGGCTTTTGGAGCAAACTGGCAAAGCGGCAGTCCATTGTTGCGGGCGCCCACCATCGTGGCGTAGTCGTTTGGCAGTTGCCAGAAAACACGGCGTCCGATCGTTTCCAAAGCCTTGTTCAGGCTGATGTCGTTGTCTTCGAGGCCCGCTCGATTGACGATGATCTCCACCTTTTCCTTAATGCCGGGAACCTGTTCCAGAAACTGCATGATCCGGACCACGTTTCGCAGACACGAGAGGTCCAGTTGCGTCACCAGGAGCACTTTGTCGGAGACTTCCATCACCGAAAGATCGAGGCGACTGAATGATTTTGTTACATCCACAATCAGATGCGAGAACGTCGCTTTCAACAGTGCCAGAATACGTCGCAGGTCATCGGGTTTGATTGGTTCACCCGTTTCGAGTTCCACCGGTCGCGGCAACAGGTAAACGCCGCAGTCGTGCCGCGTGAGTGAGCGTTTCAACAGGCCGTAGTCGAGGCGGGAGATATTTTCTGACACGTCGCGGATCGTGTATTCCGGAATGATATCCAGCCACACGTCGGCGTCGCCCAGCGTCAGGTCGAGGTCGATGATCACGGGCGAGTTAGCCGGATCCTGGGCCAGAGACGCTGCGATATTGACCGCCAGAGCAGTGCTGCCCACGCCACCGCCAACGCCGGCGATCGTGATGATCTGACCGACGCGCACGTTTCCGTCACCGGTCGGACCGCCGAAGGTGGCACGAATTCTGTCCAGCGCTGCGAT
>JAYTAK010000550.1:0-8916 GCA_043737515.1 Candidatus Kuenenia sp.
GCGTTTCTTCATCGTATCCACAACAAGCATTCTGAAATCCGACTTCAGCTCAATCTTCAGTGGTTGCTTATCGCCGGGCTGGTCTTCGATCGTCTGCCCAAGTTCCCGCATGACAGCCCGAAGATCCTGAATCACCTCGGTCGCCGTCTGATATCGCGCGGAGGGACTGACTTCCATCAGGCGACCACAGATACGCGCGATCGACTGCGGCAATTCCGGACGTAAGGCTTCTACCGGACGCGTGTTCGTATAGCGACTCAGCAGCATCTTCTCTTCACGATCTCTCGTGCGCGACCACGGTCCTTCGCCGGTGAGGAGTTCGTAATAGATCGCACCGGCGAAAAACAGATCGCTGCGAGGATCATTGCGTGGCGCGTTTGTGCCGCGTTCGAGCGATGCGTATTCCAGAGCCCGCTGCACATCGTCGCTGGTTCCTGCCTGGCTGGGCGATTCGGCACCGGCCAGCCCGAAGTCCACGAGCTTGGCGACGCCCGTGCTGCTCATCAACACATTAGTCAGCTTCAAATCGCGATGCGACGCGCCCATTTTCAGGGCGTATTCCAAACCCTGACAGACATGCAGGATGCAACGCGTGGCTTCGGTCGGCGACAGTGTGCGGCGGATTTTCATGAAGTCCCGCAGGTTGCCGCCCTCCACAAATTCCATCGTGAAGAAATGGAATCGTCCTTCGTTGCCGATGTCGTATATGGGCACGATATTCGGATGCACGAATTTCTGGCAGAGGCGGGCTTCCCGTTCGAAGCTGGCAACTGTTCGCGGGTCGTCTGCCCAGCGTTCGCGAAGCAGTTTGAGGGCCACGACGCGATTGTCATCCAGCGCGGCTGCTCGAAACACGCGTGCGAAACTGCCGGAGGCGTTGCGATAAAGCAACTTATACTGTCCCAGGACCAGTCCTTCCGTTTCGCCTTTGAGGATGCGACCGGATTGAAGGGGAGTGAGTAATTGTCGACGCTCCAGCAACTGCAGCATGGGTTCGACACCGCCTGATTGTTCCAACTGCCCGTCTACAGCATTCCAATCCGTCAGCGACAGCAGTCGCGACGTCAGGAGAAAGGACTTCAGTCCGTCTTTAGACTTTATCTGCGGCATGAACCGTTGGTCGTTTGGTTTACGGTTGCGGGATTCTGCAGCAGTCGGTGTTGCAGTTTGAATCATGATGGGTGTCCCCAGGTATCGATCTGACTTCGCAGAACTGCGAAAATCAGCTTGAGATCATTCCCAATGCAAGATCGATTCCATCCCTCAGGAATTTCCCTGAGCGGCGGACTGCCTCAAATCCTATCACGTTCCGATGCTATAACAACGGATTCTGCTCGGAAACTTTGAGGGGTATCGATAGTCGTCGTCCCAGTATGAATCCGCAAAGGAGAAACGCCATCCTTTGCGGAGATTATTTCGCGAAATCGTGGCTGGACGAATCACTACGACTGCGTTAACCGGATTGGCTGGCAAACGTTCAGCAGCGGCCTGCCAGCTTGATCGCCGGTTGGCCAGGAATTCCATGTAGGGCAGGCTTCCCACGAGGCAGCGATTGAAGAAAATGCCATGTTTTTTAGGAGCAATGACAAGCTGGAAGCTTATCCCACGCCTGAATCAACACACTGGCAGCGACGTCGCCAGCTCAGCAACCGTTTAGAGTGTTGTTTTCCAGAGAAGATTTTAGCGTGCCACTTTACTGCAGTGGCGGATCGTGCGAGCAACTTTGTAGCCACGTTCGCCAGAACGTGGGCAATCCAGAGGAAACCCACGCTCTGGCGAGCGTGGCTACGTTCGGTTGCGGGCGAAGCCCGCGTCGAGTTTTTCCCCCTGACTTTTGAAGTCCACGCTTTGACGGGATCTGTTTCCGACACATTGCCGGTATCCTGTTTGCCACTGAAACATTCATCAAGATCGCGAGCCGGCCAATTCACCGTGTTTGGATTTTCGAATCAAAACTGCAACGACGACGTGCTTGTCACCGGTCTGGGACTTGTCACGCCTCTTGGTTGCTCAGCCGATGCGACTTGGAAAGCGATCATTGCCGGTCACCGGGCCTGCCGCAGTTTGGCTCGAGACGACATCGATCACTTCGAACAATTGTCGGTCATGAAGGGTCTGGCTCTGCATGGCGCGACGGTGGACTATGAGGCAGTGACTGGGCGACTCGAAAGTTCGAAGCTGCTGGAAACAGTTCAGGCCGAGGTCGCGATTGGCTGGCGATCGGAGCCGATGGTCGCGATGTCAATCGTGGCTCTTGCGGAAGCGATGTCACATGCTGGACTGCGGTGCGGCGATCTGAAGCCAGAACGTACGGCCGTCATCTTTGGCAGCAGCAAAGGCGGACTGCGATCGACTGAGCTGATGTCGGAGACTTTGGTGGCTCGCCATGCACGCATTCGGCAGATGGCAACTGCTGGTACCGGGGACGACACGGAAGAAAGTTTTTCCCGTCCCGCGTTCGAGCATCAAAACGATTCTGTGGACTGGTGGAACTGCGGCGTGCAGCCAGACAGTGCGACCCGTGCCATCACGGCACTGACGGGAGCGACTGTCGCCAGTTCATGTCCCGTCGCTGCGTGTGCTACGGGACTCATTGCATTCCTGCAGGGTGCCGCCATGATCCATCGCGGCGAATGTGACGTGTGCATCGTGGGCAGCGCGGATGCGGGACTCAGGGCATCGGTGCTGGCCTCATTTCACCGCCTGCGCGTGACGTCCCGCCATCGTGATGCGGCGTCGGCCTGTCGTCCCTTCGACAAGTCGCGTGACGGTTTTGTCGTCGGCGAAGGTGCAGGCGTGGCTGTGCTGGAATCCCGGGCTCATGCCACGGCCCGCCGTGCGAAGTCGATCGCAAAAATCGTGGCCGGAGGATGGCTCAATGATCCCACCGGGATGACGCAGGTCGATGAAAGCGGGGCCGTGGTCTGTGAGCTTCTGAAACGCACGCTGACATCAAAAGGCCGCAGTCCTGATATTCTGAGCCTGCACGGGACGGGAACGGAATCGAACGATCTTGCTGAAGCTCGCGGAATTCAAACGGCGTTCGGGGCGACAATGCCGCAGTGCTTTGGCGTCAAGGGAGCGATCGGGCACTTGCTGGGCGCGGCGGGGAGTGTGGAGACTGTGCTGACACTGCTCGCACTGCATCATCAGCAAGTCCCCGGCACGACGAATCTCAGCAGCGTCGATGAACGTTGCCGGATTCCATTGCAGCGGCAGGCTCGCAGGATGCCAGACATGCAACAGGCCGCCAAGCTGTCATTGGGCTTTGGCGGCCATGTTGCGTGCGGAGTGTTCGAACGAGATTAGATCGTGTCCAGAATCTTACCGATGCTGCTGAACACCACGAAGTCGGCGTCGGTCGGCACGACATTCTTCGTGACTGCCAGGTTCCCGGCCGTGAACGGTGCGGTTGTGGTGAGCGTCAGCAAAGTGTCTGATTGAATCGACTGCACAAAGAACGCACGCCCGTTGCCGATCACAATCGACTGTCCAACGACCAATTCCGTCGTGAACAGTGTGCCAGTTCCCGTGACCACTGCACTGTTCGAAGTGACGGCGACCGTTCCGGTGATCGCCGCGTTGGCAGGATTAAAATCAGACAATGGCACTGTGGAAAGGGCCGTTGAATTGTATAGCGTGTTCAGATTTCTAGGTGTCAGATCACTGATTCGGCGCGCCACTACGAGGCCATCGCCGATGACACGTCCAAAGATCGTATACTTCCCCGAATCAAACCCAGCTCCGTTGTCCGAAGTATTGACAAACCACTGACTTGTCCCGCTGTCTGGCAGAGTTCCGCCGTTAGGGTCATTTGGGTCGCCGAGCAGTGCCATCGCGAGTGTTCCGCTGACATTCGAATTTGCTGCCAAATCGAATTCGTTGTTGACCGTGCCCGTCGTGACCACCGGACTGATTTGCCCGCCGGAGACCTTAAACCCGCCGCCCTGAATGAATCTCGCACTTCCGGCGTTAGCTCGATGGACCATCAGATTCTGGTATGCACCGGAATCCACATAGCTCAGGAAATTTGCGACGGTCAATGGAGCTTCGGTATCCAGCAGTTCGACATCATATGCTCCTTGATTCGTGGCGAAATGCACGACTGTCCCAACCGCCAGGTGTGCATTCACGGCGGTGTCAGCGGAATTCGCCCCGGAGACCGATTTCACGACCAACCGGTTTGCTCCATGATTCGTCGCCGTGTGCAGCAGCGTCACATCCACCGTGAAATTTCCTTCGATGTTGGCGGTGGCACTTCCATCGTCAAACATGCCGTCGCCGTCACTGTCCACGGTGATCGTGGCTCCGGCTGTCGTGACACCCTGCACCTGCGCGGTGGAATCGCGTGTGATCCTTGTCCCGTTGGACTGCACGATATCGGCGGCCGTAACACCGGCCGTCAGCAACATCGTATCAGCGTCAGTTACCGTCACGTCTTTCACGCCAATCGTGCCGCCTGATGCACCTGCCGCGACACGAGCGAGGATGCTCCCGTCCTGCACACTGCCGTTCACGATTGTGAACGTCACCGGCACACTTGACGCCCCAGCGGGAATAATGACGTTGGCAGGCCCTGTGAGTACGGTACTATTCTGGTAAGAGAGTGAAACGACTAACGGGGCACTCGAAACAAAACTGGTCGCAACCGTGCCGGCCAGAGTCCCCGATGATTCGCTGACTGTCGATGATGCGGTTGTCACAGACAACGAAGTCGTCTCGTTGTCAATGATCGTCAGGAACTCCTGCCCCGTGGCAAAACCGGCTGCCGAGGCACTGACGTCCACGTTAGCGTTACCATCCACTGACAGGTTGTCGATTGGCAGCAACGTGGCAGTGCCTGACGTTTGTCCGACAGGAATTGTGATCGTTGCCGGTCCAGAGAGTCGAGTGGTATGAGAATAGGTCAAACCAACCACAAGTGCCTGCGCGGTGTTGCCGCTCGGGCGAGTCACCGTGAGTGTTGATCCACTGACCGAATTCTCCGCGACGGAAAGTGGAGACAGGGCCACGGTCAGCGCCGGTGCCGGAGTTGCACTTTCATCATCAAGGACCGTAACAGTCCACGACCCGTCCGCAAAACCAGCGGCGCTCGCTGTCAGTGAAACGTCAATATTACCATCCACGTTGGTGTTATTGTCGGGCCGTACTTCGAACGTTGTTGATGCCCGTCCGACCGGAATTGTCACAGACGGAGCCAAAACACCCAGGCGAGCGTTCGCCGAAACCAGATTCACAGTCAGTGCCGCTGAGGTATCGGCTGTGTTTCGTGTGACCGTGTAGGTGATGGTGCCAGCGACGGCGTTCTCAGCAATGGCCGACGTGCCTGGCGTGACAATCAACGTCGCAGGTTCGTTGTCGTTCACTGTGATGCCCGTCGTGGCGTCGGCGAATCCCGTGGCGGAAGCCCTGAATGTCACCGGAGCCGTGCCGTCTGCGATGCCATTGTCCTGTGCGGCAATATCCACTTCGGCGAAGGTCTGTCCGGGAAGAATCGTGACGGTCGCAGGAACCGTGGCCTTGTTGACATTGGATGACGTCAGATTCACGATCTGCGCCGCCGTGGTCGAGCCTGAGCGTGTGACTCTCAGCTTCGATGCTGTGGTGCCTCCATTTTCTGAAAACGTGGCCGGGGTGGCGGTCACGGTTAACGCCGTTTCATTGTCGTTGACTGTCAATGTGGCCGTCGCGTTCGCGAATCCCGTTGCCACTGCGGTAATGGTCACTGTCGCAGCACCGTCCACGGTGTTATTGTCTTGGGCGGAGATATCCACTTCGGCGAAGGCCTGCCCCGCAAGAATCGTGACGGTCGGAGGAACCGTGGCCTTGTTGACATTCGATGACGTCAGCGTCACTGTCTGAGCTGCCGTGGTCGGGCCTGAGCGTGTGACTCTTAATCTCGACGCGGTCGTACCGCTATTCTCGGAAAACGTGGCCGGTGTAGCGGTCACGGTCAAGGCCGTTTCATTGTCGTTGACCGTCAGTGTGGTTGTCGCGTTGGCGAATCCCGTTGCTGCAGCCGTAACGGTTACAGCCGCAGCGCCGTCCACGTTGTTATTGTCCTGTGCGGCAATATCCACTTCGGCAAAGGTCTGGCCCACAGCAATCGTGACGGTCGCAGGAACCGTGGCCTTGTTGACATTGGATGACGTCAGATTCACGATCTGCGCCGCCGTGGTCGGGCCTGAGCGTGTGACTCTTAGTTTCGATGCGGTTGTACCGCCATTTTCGGAGAACGTGGCCGGGGTGGCCGTCACGGTCAACGCTGTTTCATTGTCGTTGACCGTCAATGTGGCCGTGGCATCGGCGAATCCCGTTACCACTGCCGTAATGGTCACAGTCGCAGCGCCATCGACACTGTCATTGTCCTGTGCGGCAATATCCACTTCGGCGAAGGTCTGGCCGGCAGCAATCGTGACGGTCGCAGGAACCGTGGCTTTGTTGGTATTGGATGACGACAGTGTCACAATCTGCGCCGCCGTGGTCGGGCCTGAGCGAGTGACTCTTAGCTTTGACGCTGTGATACCGGCATTCTCGGAAAACGTGGCCGGTGTGGCGGTTACGGTCAATGCCGTTTCATTGTCGTTGACTGTCAGCGTGGCCGTCACATCGGTGAATCCCGTCGCCGACGCCGTAATGGTCACAGGCGCGGCGCCATCCGAAATTTCATTGTTCTGTGCGGCAATATCCACTTCGGCAAAGGTCTGGCCCGCAGCAATTGTTACCGTCGCAGGAACCGTGGCTTTGTTGACATTGGATGACGTCAGATTCACGAGTTGCGCCGCCGTGGTCGGGCCTGAGCGTGTAACTCTTAGCTTCGACGCAGTGGTACCGCCATTCTCTGAAAATGTGGCCGGGGTGGCCGTCACGGTCAACGCGACTTCGTTGTCGTTGACGGTCACCGTGGTCGTGGCGTCGGCGAATCCCGTCGCTGCGGCCGTAATGGTCACAGTCGCTGCGGCATCCACGATGTCATTGTCCTGTGCGGCAATATCCACTTCGGCGAAGGTCTGGCCCGCAGCAATCGTGACTGTCGCAGGAACCGTGGCTTTATTGACATTGGATGACGTCAGATTCACGATCTGGGCCGCCGTGGTTGAGCCCGTGCGTGTGACTCGAAGCTTCGACGCTGTCGTACCGGCATTCTCCAGGAATGCGACCGGCGTGGCGGTCACAGTCAGCGTCGTTTCATTGTCATTGACAGTCAGCGTGGTTGTGGCGTTGGCGAATCCCGTCGCCGAAGCTGTGATCGTGACGGTTGCGGCGCCATCTGTCCCATCGTTATCAACTGCGGCGATCGTCGCCGTCGCTGTGGTCTGGCCCGCAAGGATCGTGACCGTCGCGGGAACAGTGGCTTTGTTGACATTGGATGACGTCAGCGTCACGACCTGATCTGCCGTCGTTGGGCCTGTTCGCGTGACAGTCAGCGTTGACGCAGTCGTGCCCGCATTCTCTGAAAATGTCGCGACGCTTGTCGAAAGAGTCAGCATCGGCACGGCTGCCAGACGCAGGGCATCGGCGCGACCAATTGCGCCTGTTGTCGGATCTGTGATGCGGGACGTAATCAAGGCTGCATCAACCTGATTTGAATTCACACTGCCCCTGACCACGCGACGCGTCGTCGTGCCTGCGGCAAAATTGACAGCATCATGTCCGCGACCGCCGGCAATGACCAGCCACCGACCAAAGCTGCTGGTTCCCAACACCTGCAGCGTGTCATTGCCTTGTCGAAGACCAATCCACGCCGGCCGTGCGACGCTGGTGGAATTCACATAGACGACATCATTGCCGGATCCGGCTTCAATCCACAGCCGCCCGCGTAACGTCGAATTCTGAAGTACGATATTGTCATCACCACCAGCCGTATGGATGCCCGTATCGCCATCGACTGTCGTGCTTTGAACCACCACGCTGTCCGCGCCCTCACTGGTCAGAACATCCAAACGGCCATGCACCGTCGAATTGCTGATGCTGGCCAGTGTCGCGCCGAGTCCGCGAACGTCGAGATTCCCGTTGACGGTTGCTCCATCGACCACAATTGAGGTTGCCCCGTCGTTTCCTCGCAACATCAGATTGCTGCGGTAGGTGCCCGTGAGGGCCCTCAATGTATCTGCTCCGGCATCACCCGACAGTGAAACATTTCCCGCGAAGGTGATCCCTGCTCGAATCGTCGCAATGTCATCGCCGCCGCCCAGCGAAGCAGTCAAACTGCCCTGCAGCGTTGTCGCTCCGGATACCAGTGTGAAAGGTGTTGTCCCTTGGTTGATGGTGGTCCCGTTCAACCCTCGAACGACCACCGAGCCATTGTCCACAACGATCTCAAATTCGTTGTTCTCTGCATCTCCCGTCAGTTGTGCATTCGCACCAGACAGCGAAACCTGCACATTTCCCGTCAGCAGTGTTCGCGATTCCAACTGCTCTGACATCTCGTTGGGTCGCGCCAAACGGCGGCGTGCATTGGACTTACGGCGGCAGGTCAGAGTCTTCAGATATTCCCGAATCAGCATTGTCGTGCCCTAGAGAGTTTAGTGATAAGCGACTGCTATTAAAGGGGACAAAGTGGACGCCCCAGACTGCGTAATCTAACGCAATTAGCCGTATAGCACCAATTAACAGCGTTCGAGACAACACTTTTCCCGATCTGCGAACAGCCAATCCATGTTGACGGTGTTCCGGAATCCGAAGAATCTGATGGCATGGAAGGCTCTGTCCGAGGTGGAACGATGCATTTTGGCAACGTTTTTGTGTGTGAGGGACAGATCTGTTCGCCTGGTGGCTCTGTCCCGGGATGCATCGGCACTATGATCCGCGCGACCGGGACTAAGAGTCTATCCGGTAATCTGCGATTGCGGCAAGTGCTGAATTGGAGGAGACTTACGGCAAGGCCGATCCATTTCTTTCGCAAAGGACTGCGTG
>JAYTAK010000551.1:0-1626 GCA_043737515.1 Candidatus Kuenenia sp.
GTGGCCGGGGCTGGACTGAGCGGAGCGAAGGAAGCCCCGGGGTTTCGGGCTGGCGCCCTCCAACCCCGGCCACCCATCAATCCATTGCTGACAGAGCACCAGGTCCCGCATATTCATCGACAACGACAAACTTTGCTGCCGCTTGGGTTATGACGACTTGCCGCGACAGGCCGTCATCACCAGCCAGACTGCGACGCCACATCCCAGAGTCGTCCCGGTGCGGATGAGGTCGTGCCAGTCGTGGCGGAGCATCATGGCGATCAGAACGAGAGTACTCAGCACATAAATCGCGGCCGCCGCCAGTAAAACCCTCGCAGGCCGTCGTGCCGACACTGTATTCCCTGGCGTAGTGTTTCGGAGCGGAATGAACAACGTGGCGACCGTGATGGCTGACGATAACGACAACGTTGATCCCAGGAATCCCAGCAGATCCTTGATGTTGCTCACCATCACGAGTGCAGCGGCCAGCGTGGCCTGGAGCAGTACCGACCGAGGAAGGGAATTCGGACCCGTACGAAATGCGGTGAAGAACACGCCATCGTCCGCCATCCGTGAAATCACGCGCGGACCAACCATGATCATTCCGGCCACCGAAGTCAATGTTCCAAGTCCGATGGCCGCACGGATTAACAGTTCAAGTGACGAGCCGCCGATCGATTTCGCCGCGATCGATGCGACTTTCGGGCTTGCCAGAATATCTCCGGCCGGCGTTGCTGTGACAAAGACGATATTCAGCAGCAGGTACAGGACTGTCACCAGCGCCGTCCCCAGAATGAGCGATCGCGGAATCGTGCGGTCAGGATTGAACACTTCCGACGCTGCGTAAATGGAGGAATTGAATCCCGCGTAGCTGAGTGAAATAAACATGACGGACGTGGACATCGCCAGCAGCGTAGGCCACGCCAGGAGCGGTGGCAGAGGTTCCGCAACGGGTTCCCAGTGCCACGCATGTGTTGAGATTTTTGATCCGGCGATCACCAGGAAACTGATGAGGGCAAACAGTTTAATCCCGACGATGATATTTTGCAGCGATGCAAACAATTTCACCAGAAACGCATGCCCAAACCCGAACACCGCAATCACGGCAATCGCCGCGCTGCCGGCAGGCAGCCATGACGCTCGAATCTCAGCGGGCACGACATACTCTTCAAACGTTAAGGCCACCAAAGCAATTGAGCCGCTGAACCCAACGGTCAGCGAAATCCAGCCTGCCTGAAATCCGACAAACGGATGCACGAGTTTGGACAGATACAGGTACTCGCCGCCGGACTGTGGCAGTCGTCGAGCCAATTCGCCATAGGCCACTGCGCCGCACAACGCGATGAGGCCACCAATGGACCATGCCAGCAGGACGCGACCAGGCGACTGCAGAGCAGCGAGAGTAAATCCGGACGTCGTGAAAATCCCCGAGCCGATCATGCCGGCGATCACGACACAGGTCATCGTCGTAAAGCCGAATTTGGCAGTATTTGCGGCGGGAGTCTCCCTGCAATCTGGCGGCGTCGCTGGTGTTTCGTACGGATTATCAATCATACGGTGAATGACCTCGCAGGGCATCATAGACTTCTTCACGCAAACATTCGACCAGTCGCGGGCAATCGTCCACGGCTGGCCAATTCGTTGGTC
>JAYTAK010000552.1:0-3899 GCA_043737515.1 Candidatus Kuenenia sp.
TGCCGGTTCGAGACCGACGGCAATCAGGCTGCGATGCACAAGGCCATACAGCAGTGAATAGCCGTAACTCAGCAGGCAGTTGAATTGATCCTTCGGAGGATGTTTGGTGCGGCCTTTCGGAATCAGCACGTCCGTGGCCTGGTCGGAAATCAGCGAAGGAATGGCTGCAAAATACGCCTTCGCGGCTTGACCTTCGAGACCTCGGATCGTGTCCAATGATTTCGCCATCGGCAGTCGGGCCAGAGTCTGTCGGATGCGGTCAAGAGAAGCCGTCGTGACATCGCGTCTGGCTTCGTTCCCTCTCGTCGCCCGCATCAGATATCGCAACTGCGATTCGACTTTGGCCTGAACGGTCGTCCGAGTCAGTTCCAGGCAGACCTTTGGATCAGACAATGCGGCGAATTGGCGGATACGCTGACGGACTCGGCCGGAAACGGACTGAGTCCCCGCCATGAATTTACCGCCCATGGAATACCACTGGACCGGAATTCCGCGAGACGAACACAGATGCAGGGCCTGCGTTGTCATCTGGCCGGAACCATGAATCACGACGCTGTCCACGTCTTCGATCGGGAGCTTCTGGACATCGTCTTCGACCGTGACCACGATCGTATTGGCACTGCGACCGATGCGTGCTTTGGGCGAAACGACGTGCAGCGTCTGTCCATGTCGGCGAGCCGGGAACAGTTGCATCTGCTCGGGCTTGTTGCGTTCTTCTTCCGGCAGACAGACCGGAGCGAGTGAGCAGGTGCTGCAGAGTCGCTCGTTGTCGGTGACGGGCGGGCGAAGTTGGGAACGTCGCAACTCGCGTGCTCGTTCGACAGCCTGCCGCAAGTCCTCGCGCGCGGAATCGTCAATCGTGACTTTGGCGGTGACGTTGTCTTTATGGTACCGAATCCGGGCTTCGTTCACGGGTTCGCCCAGAATCTCTGCGATGAGTACGGCGTAGGCGATGGCCTGAATCCGATCACTCGGCCACGGTGCCGGCGAATTGTCGGCTTCTCGACGGCACCGACCTTTCTTGTGTTCGTAGGCGATCCACTGGCCGTCCCGTTTTCGCACGGCGTCTGCCTTTCCCGTCAATCCCCAGGTTTCGCTGGACACCTGGAACGATCGTTTCTCCGGGCTAACATCATCTTCCGGAACGACATCATCATGAAGTCGCCGGCCGGCGTAGACGTTGCCATCGGCGACGTAGATCTCTTCCACTTCTTCCAGGTAAAACAGCCGCTCGCAGTACAACATCGCATGCAGAGCCATGATGCGGATGGGTGGCTCGGGAGGCAGATCTGGTGAATCGATTTCTTGAAACTGAAGGGCCAGGGTCTCAGAATTTGCTGGCAGGCTCAAGCAACCGCTTGAATCTGAAGCCATCGGTTCTACGTTGGTCAAGAGGGGAGTGAATTCAGGCATAGCAAGATTCCTCGATAAAATCATGGTGACGAATGATGATCTCCGTGATTACAAAGCTGACTCCGCAGCGTCGTCCGTTTGCAGCGTACTCCCTTGAGTTCTGTGAATGTGCGTCAGATGGCACAAACCGGGAAATGTTGACATTGAGCTAGTCTCCGGCGAAATTGGCGTGACGATCGGGACCGTCCATGACTAAACTGTTGGCGACAGCAGACTTCGTCACGTTTACTTCGTTGTGCAGGAAGACATTCATGCCACTGTTGATTTCGGATGAGCAATTGCAGCAAGCGGGACTGACGGAGGAGGACGCGCGACTGGAACTCGCCTGTCGCCTGTTTGATGCCAACCGGCTGACATTGCATCAGGCGGCGTCCTGGGTTGGCCTTGAACGAATTGAAATGGAGTCGGCGTTGTTATCACGAGGGATATCTGTTTATCGTTACACGGAAGACGATTTGCGCTTGGATCTTGCGACCATGAAGCAATTTGACGAGGCTGGCAATGCTGGTTGTCAGTGATGCGTCGCCGATTCGGGCACTTGAATGGGTAGGACTTGTTCATGTTTTGAATTCTCTGTTCGGCAGAGTGGTCGTGCCACCGGCAGTGGCAGCGGAGCTTGAACGCCGCAACGGCCCGCATCGGCGTATTGAATTATCGCGTTTTGACTTCATTCACGTGACTCAACCGCAGAATCTGGCGTTTGTTCAGGGACTCAGCCACATTCTTGATCCAGGCGAATCCGAAGCACTGGCATTAGCATCCGAAGTGCCCGACAGCCTGCTGCTGATTGACGAAAAATCCGGAAGACGCCAGGCTCGAAAGATGAATCTGCACGTCGTCGGCACCGTCGGCATCCTTGTGACCGCCCGACGGCGCGAACTGATCCCGGCCATCGGACCAATCCTCGAGGTGCTCAGAACTGAACTGCGTTTTTTCCTTTCTGATGACGTCATCGCCGAAGCGGTGCGAGCCGCCGGCGACGAGTCTGTATGAAACAACCTGAATGCTGCGGTTGAAACTGATCGTGCGTCCTGGAAGTTCAACACTTCGGCCCCACCTTTGTCCATGCCGAGTCAGGAGGCTGAACGGCTGCCATTTCCGTGGGTGCGTAGAGATGTGAAATCGTTCTTGCCATATCAGCGCGATCGATCCAGGTTGTAAGCCGCACTGTCCTTGGTCCGGGAGATGCCTGATCAGTGTCCGAAAGCCGAACATACCAGTATGTGGCAATTGGCTCGGTCACGATTTCCAGGCGATCAATCAGGAATTGATTGTCTCCCAGAAAGGGAAGTCCGTACCGACTATTGAGGTTTGTGGGAGCTGTCAGGTTTCGACAAATTTGTTCTTCGAGCTCTTTATCCGCTGAAACCTGAATCGTCACACGCAGATTGCTAAGGAACTCCCGGCGTACCGGTGAAATGTTGTTCTTGTTTCCCTTTGCCATCTTCTCTGGCATCCCTGCATCTTTGCCAACAGGGTAGTTGTGAAGCTGCTGAAAGATGGACTGCATCTGCGGCAGTGACTCATCCAGCGACAATAGCCTGCCGTCATTTCGGGATTCTCCCGTCGATCCGATTGCCATAGTTACTGGCGGCAGATCCGTCCATCAGCGGCACAAAGTTTCAATCCGCGCCCCGCGTGCGGGGCGAAAGTACAATCTGCTCAATTCGCGACTCGACTTCCGACGTTTCAATCCGCGCCCCGCGTGCGGGGCGAAAGTCGGTCATCGTAACTACAAGCGGGCGTTTGACAACGGTGCGGGGTTTCGCGAACCGAGCTTCAGGCATGGGGATCGAGAGAGGTTCGACGCGGCAGATCGTGATAAACTGTTTCCCGGAAAGGCATTAAAGTGGTCGCGAACCTGCCGGGGTTTGGCTGTGTGCTGGACGTTCGCAAGTTTGATTTCAAGCCCGCTGAATAACTTACGACCGTCAGAAAATCAAGGGCTCATCCAGATCCAGCGACGGTTTGACGCCAATGTGCTCGACCCGATGCTTCCATTCATTGCCAAGCATGTAAAAGCGGAGACTGTCTTCCTCCGGCTTGATCAAGTCCGTCAATTGCTGCTTAAGATGCACGTACTGCTCGTTGTTGACGGAACATTCAAAGACCGAATTCTGGACTCTTTGTCCGAAATTCAGGCATTTTTTGGCAACGTTACGGAGGCGTCGCTGGCCAGCTTTGTCGCCGGTGGCCACGTCGTATGTGACAAGGATCAGCATGATGGTTTGTTCCGGTGGGAAGAGTCTTATTCAAATGCGAAAGTCCGCACTTGTGGGCTCATCTCGGCGGAGCGAGATGGCTACTTTATTTCCAGGAGAATGGAGGATAGGCGTCTGAGTCGCCTCGGAGAAAACGGGCCATCAGGCGTGCCTGAATCAACGGCACAAGGCCCAGCGTCATTTTTTCCTGTAAAAACGGGTGTGTGATCTCTTCCTGCTTACGTTTCTGATAGGCACCGACGAGTTCTTTACGCGTGGCTTCGT
>JAYTAK010000553.1:0-1624 GCA_043737515.1 Candidatus Kuenenia sp.
ACCTGGCGTTGTGGCATCACAGTCGGCACCGGCTGAGCCCGCAGCGTCTGCAGTCCCTGACGGTGCTGGCGAACTTCTTCCACCGCCGCTCGGACGGCACGACGGCTGCGGAACGCTTCTTCGCCACGGCCCCATCGGACCTGTTCGAGTGGCTGCTGGCTCACGTTGCTCTGCCCGCACGTCCCGCAAGTTAACGTTTGGCGACGTAATCACCCTCTCGATTCCGCGACAAATCCACCGCGAACGCTCCCCGTGCGCGCTGTCTGAGATCACAATCAGCAGTCTGATTCGATTCAACCCGATTCAACCCCGCCCTTCGATGTACACTACTCCAAAGAACATCCTCTGGCCGAATCCGTGATCAAGGCCACCCGCTGACACAATATTTCTTACAGGCCCTGAAAAGTTTTCCGAAGGAAGAAGGGCCTTCGGCGCTTCGCCGTCACTCCCGGCCCCGTCGCTTCGTCCCTTCGCTCCAGGGCCGTCCGTTCTGGCTCAGCCTCGCCTGTCTGACTGAACAACGGGCTGCGAACCAGACAGACACGAAAGCCGATGCTCCCGTAGCGAACACCGGCCCCGTCCCAGGAGTGACACGCCGAGCGGCACCTGATGGCCGTGTCCCAGTACGACCCGCCACGCAACACCCGGTAGGATGCTTCGGAGCGGTCGCCGAATTCCTCAGTGATCACGACACGATGTGCAGGTTCTTCATTCGCGTCCCTGTTTCGGCTGCCCATGAGAAAGCCTGCCGGACAGGCAGCAATTCGACGAAATTTCATTTCCGCGTCGGAGCTTAACCGCAACGTAAATTCAGAGTCGCCGTCTTCTGTCTGCTGTGGAACGGTGTTGTTTGTCACGACTGCTGTCCGTGTTTGTCGAATTGGGACTGGTTCACCGCGTGCGATTGTCATGCGACGAGCCCGAATGTACCAGTCACAATGTGACCCTCGTGCCGAGATGTCCGCACTGTAGCGGGTTGTCAGAAATCGTTGCCAGCGGTATCCTCAGCAGGATAGACCGCACGAACGTCTATTGGCTGGACAGGAGAAGGGAGTCTCGCGATCTTAAAGTTACGACCACTCTTGCAACGAGGTCAGTGAATCATGAATCCAATCGCAAAGAATGTTCTGGCGGTGATTTCCGGTGTTGTCGTCGGCAGCCTGGTGAATATGGCACTGATCAGTATTGGTCCGTTAGTGGTTGCTCTGCCTGAGGGCGCTGATGTATCCACCATGGAAAAGTTCCGCGACAGTATGAAATTATTTACGCCCGTGAATTTCCTGTTTCCCTTCCTGGCTCACGCGCTCGGAACGCTGGCTGGTGCGTTCATCGCTGCCAGGGTCGCAGCCAGCCATCCGATGAAGTTTGCAATCGGCATTGGCGTATTCTTTCTGACCGGTGGAGCCACGATGGTCAGCATGGTCGGTGGCCCGATGTGGTTCAATGTGACCGACCTTCTGCTGGCGTATATTCCAATGGGATACCTTGGAGGGATTCTGGCCCGCGGAAAAAGATCTCAAACTCCATAAGGACTGGCGCACCAATAAGTGTCGCCTCGTGGTGGATGCTGCCAGCATCCGAACTGACGCTGGCAGCGTCGGCCACGACAGTTATTTCTGTGCCG
>JAYTAK010000554.1:0-3896 GCA_043737515.1 Candidatus Kuenenia sp.
CAAAGAATGTTTTCATCCTGCGATTCATTTTTCTGTCACCAATATTCTTGTCGCACCCGCCCCACCTTCGGTTACGAGCAAGCTGATAAACTTCGCGGCGCAACAAGAATTCAACCGTTAGTAGTACAAAGTGGCCAGCCGTTTCCAAATTTCAGCGACCTTGATCGGCGCACAACCTTGCGCGGCACTTTTCTTTGGTCTTCAACTGTTTCACATCAAAGACAAGTTGTAACAATTCAGTACTTGATCGTTACAATGCCATGTTGAAAAAGGTGTCTGGAACTCTCCGGCATCATTTTTCCCCCATCTTTTCGGATGCCTCCAAAGTTCCAGATACCTTTTTCAACGCTCAGGTTCATTTGACCTGAAAGGTTCGGTGGTCCATGCAAACAATTCAATTATCAGAGATGTCTGAGACGCGCACGGTGCTGGAAAACGTGCGTTGGGAGACTTTTGTTGAACTCGCGGAGCAGCGACGCGGAAGTGTTCCGCGGATGACTTTCGATGAAGGAGTGCTGGAGCTGATGAGTCCACGACGACAACATGAAAACATCGGATGTCTAGTCGGCCGCCTGGTTGAAACATACACGGAAGTGCTTGGTATCGAGATTCACAGCGTGGCATCGACCACGTTCAAGCGCCAAGATCTGCAAAAAGCGTTTGAGGCCGATGAGTCGTACTACATTGAGCATGCCGAACAGATTCGCCCGAAAGAAGAACTCGATTTGACGATTGATCCGCCGCCAGACCTGGTGATTGAAGTGGAAATCACATCCTCCGCAATTCGCAAGTTGAAGCTGTTTGCCGCGATGGGTGTACCGGAAGTGTGGCGGCACGATGGCGAACGATTGCAGATGTATGTTCTGAGCGCTGGCCAGTATGTCTCGATCGATTCCAGCAGTGCCTTACCCGGACTCACCGCCGCGATGATCAATGCGATACTGGAGAAGCGCTTCGAGTTCGGTGAAACAGCCCTGGTGCGGGAGTTTCGCAATTCACTCAAGGCCGGTTCGGCGTAACACTCAGCACAACACTTTCTATACCGCGCGCGGTTGAGGATGGCACGTTCGTTTAACCGCGTGGGCAACGCCCCGCGCTTTGTAATTCAATTTTCAAATCTCAAATACGAAATCTCAAATAGAACAATCGCGGCCCGCTGGGCACGCGGTTAAACGTGCCGATGCCTACCTCGTGCGTTCGAACTTTGTGTCTCGTTCAGCGCTCGATGAGGCTGAGGCGGCGGACACGGTGGTTGCTGCTGTCGCCGATGTAGAGCCAGTCGTCCGCTGATACAAAGACACCGTGCGGCCGATTCAGGCGGCAGTGCTTTGGATCGCCGTCCGGTCCGTCACCGGGCTTGCCGTCGCCGATCACCGTTTCCACAATTCCTGATGACTTTCGCAGGACACGGACAGTGTGGCTTTCCGTGTCGGCGAAGTACAGATCGCCGACTTTGGACAAACTGACGCCTTTCGGACCAGCCAACTGGGCGATTTTCGCCGGGCCACCGTCGCCCGCATAGCCGCTCTTGCCGGTTCCTGCCAGATGTTGCAGCGTGCGTTCCTGAAGATCGATTTGCAAGATCGCATTGCCCTCGCGGAGTGCCAGATAGAGCGCATGTTGTCCGTCGAAATCGAGTGCTCTCGGGCCGTTGAGGGGCGTGCCATCCAGTCCCGCATGATCCGGCGTCGCCGACCGTTCCCCTGTCCCGCCAAAGGTCGAAATGATCCCGGTCGTTGGATCGACCGTTCGGATGCGATGGTTCTTGATGTCGCAGATATAGAGTCGGTCTTCGTTGTCCAGTACGATGGAATGCGGTTGATTCAGTTGCGCGGCGGTTGCCGACCCGTTGTCTCCAGAAAAACCAGCAGAGCCATTGCCGGCCAGTGTGGAAATGACTCCCGATTTTGCATCCACTTTCCGCACGACGTGGTTCTGCATTTCGACGAAAATCATGTTTCCGTGGCTGTCAAAGCGCACTTCATAGGGTTCGTTGAGTTCCGCTGTCGCCGCTGGCCCGCCATCGCCCGAATATCCCTCGCGCCCGGAGCCTGCAACGGTGGTCATCATTCCGGACTGCAGATCGACTCGACGAATCACATGCGAACCGACTTCGCACACATACAGCGCGCCGTCAGGGCCGGTGCAGATTCCGAATGGCTGCGAGATCGCCGTGCTCGTGGCCGGTCCATTCGACGGGACCGTGATATCCTTGCCATTGCCTGCGATGGTGACAACGTGATTGGTTGTTTCACGATCGTCAGCAATCGTTGCGGATAACCCAGCGCGGGCTTCGCCTGCAATCGATTGGTCAACGCCGGGACTCAGAAGCACAGGTGACAGAAAAATTAGTGACAGAAAAATGGGAGTACGAAACATTTTTGTTCTGCTCAGCAAACGGTGAGAGTCTTGTTTTTGTGAAAGGATTCTTTGGTGCCGAAAACGCCATTACCAGGATCAGTCCTGAGTTGCGCACCTGGGGGAATTGCTGATTGAAGTTGTCTGTCATTGCGGTTCTTCATCCGTAGTTCGGCTCTGCCATCCGCAGGACAACGGCCTTGAAAGGCTTCCTGCGGATGGCAAGGCCGGACTGCGGATGTACCTCGAAAGTGATTTGCTTAGGTTGTCTGTCCGATTGTCGTCTTTCGCTCCGCGAAAGCAACGCTACGTTCGCAGAGCGAAAGACGACAATAAAACCCGGAGCGGGCTTCGCCCGCAATCGAATAATTTATGCCGAATCACCGGCATCACCGCCCCGTCTGGTGCGAGCCGACGGAGCGGCTCGCCTACGTAGGTCCGCCGCTCCGTCGGCGGACATCTATCGCTTTGCGGAAATCTTCTCGGTAAAACTAAACTCCCAATGTTTGCTGAGGAGAGCGAAAGACGACAATCAATTCACGAACAGTCCTTACGACTGATCCCCGTGTTTTTTTGTACCGAACTGTTCCATCAATTGCAGCGTTTCTTCGCTCACATGATGTTCGATTCCTTCGCTGTCGATGGCCGCCGTGCGTTCGCTGACTCCGAGCGCGGTCAGGAACCGGAACACGATCCGATGCCGCCGTTCAGAGAATTCCGCGAGTGTTTTCCCTTTGTCCGTCAGCGTGACCGGAGCATACGGTTCAGTGTCTACGAAGCCGTCACGTTTCATTCTGGCGATCGCCCGATTGACCGTCACATGACTGACCGCAAACCGCTTTGCCAGGTCACGCACGCGGCATTCGCCGGTCTGCTCGATGAGTTCTGCAATCGCTTCGGCATAGTCCTGCGTCAACTCAGTCGCATGATCGCGGCGAGTTCGTTCGTGACCTCGAATTTGAGTTCTGTGTTCCAGCACGCGATCATCTCACAAAATTACTGAGGCCCATGCCTCGCAGTTAACGTTCTGAACACCGATGCAAGGAGACTGTTGATTTAGTCCGCGTTTCTGCGTGGGGTAAGCTTCCAGCTTGCCATCACTTCATGAAAACTGAGTGTTTCTTGACAGGCCTGACAAGCTGGAAGCTTATCCCACTTTCAATCAGCAACCTCGAAGCGAAGACACATCAACATTACTCCAGCGTATGCACCAGCAGTCCACTGCGAAGTTTTGGTTCAAACCAGGTACTCTTCGGCGGCATGATTTCACCCGCATCAGAGACCGACATCAGTTGTTCCAGCGTGGTCGGATACATCGAAATTCCGACGGACCACGTACCCGGGATGCACAGTCGTTCCAGTTCGGCGGTGCCTCTGATGCCACCGACGAAGTCGATGCGCGGGTCCGTGCGGACGTCTTCGATGCCGAAGATCGGATGTAGAACCAGCCGTTCCAGGATCGCGACGTCCAGCGAATTGATCGGATCATTGACGAACAAAGGGTCTGGCGGAATCGTGAGTTTCCACCAGTGGTTATC
>JAYTAK010000555.1:0-3893 GCA_043737515.1 Candidatus Kuenenia sp.
CGATGAATGTCGCGCACTGCCGCACCGACCTGAGCATCTGAATAGGCATCAATGGGTTCCTTGAGGAAGTCGATCAGCCGACCTTCGCGCTGGAACGCCGCCAGCAAAGTCACGGCGTCGCTGCGGAGCGGTTTCGGCGGAGCAACGGGTTTAGGTGGTGCCGCTGATTTTGGCGGCGCGGCGGGAGAAACCGGCGCGTCAAGTGCGGGTGGAGCCTCCAGGAGTTGAGTCACGTGAGCGGCAAAGGCACCGCTGGTGAGGACTCGCCAGGCAAGTGAAATACGTCCCATAGAACTGTTGGCCTCAACGGTATAATGACGGCAGCACGGCAGCACCTGTGCCGGGCGACCCGCAATTTACGGCAATTGCACGCATCGTTCCAGTTTCTGCCCGTGGATCGCTGGTGAATCCCTGACTTCAACAAAGCTGCTTTTCCGTGGTATAATCCTGATCGCTTGCATTTTCACCGACACTCGGCACAAACTGCCGAGGTTCAAACATCAGGCTGGGAAAAGGGGTCAGCAACATTATTGCTTGACGTGGGCTGTCGATTTTGACACAACAAGCGAGCGGTATGGCGTTAGCCACCGGTGTTTTCGTGTTGTTTTCAGATATCTACCAGCGGCTAACGCCTAATGGCACTTGCTTAGAACAAAGTAGGCATCACTCTCCGAGTGATGGATGTTTGAGGTGGCCAATTCAATCGCATTTCGTCACTCGGAGAGTGACGTCTACTTTAAATCAAGCACCAATGGCCTAGCGCCAATCCGCTGATGAATTCAACAGACCGCCAGAGCCCTGCGGTTGATGGGCGACCCTTTTTCCAGGCTCGTGATCTCGAACAGAAACTTTCAGGCTATAGAGGACTGAAGTCATGCGAATCGTCGGCTTCGTTGTTTTCGCTGTCTGCATTTCGTGCATTCCGGTGTACGCCGCCCCGCCTGATCCTGAGTACACTGCGGCGGCAGTCGATGTCAGTCTCTGGGGCGAGGCTCCGGAAAACACACTTTCGCTTGCCGACGATGCCACGTATCTGCGGCGAGTCATGGTCGATATTGTCGGACGCCCTGCGACACCAGGTGAACTGACCGCCTTTGGACTTGATCCATCCGAAAATCGCCGCGCGGCAATGGTGGATGCGCTGTTGGGCACGGACGCTTACGGAGAAAACTGGTCGCACTATTGGCGCGATGTGATCTTCCGCCGGGCGACCAACATGCGTGCGAACATCGTGATGAGGGCGTTCGGCGAATGGATGGCATCGCAGCTCAATGAGGGACACACCTGGGACAAGATCGCGACGGAACTTCTGACGGCCTCCGGACCGGTCAACAACAACGGGGCGACGGCGATCATCTTTGCGCATGAAGGTGTGGCCGAGGAAGTGTCTGCGGAGGCGTCGCGGATCTTCAACGGCATCCAGATTCAGTGTGCCAATTGCCACGATCATCCGTGGGACAGTTGGAAGCGTGAACAGTTTCATGAGTTCGCTGCGTTCTTTCCGCGCGTGAGCGTGCGGCGTGATCGTACCTCGGACAACATGTTCGACTATGAAATCACTTCGGTGAATGCAGAAAGGGAACGCAATCCATTCGCGTCCAGGTTTCTGCTGACGCGGGCTGACAAGAACCGCGATGGTTTCGTGTCGGAAGTTGAATCAAAGAACACGCCGCTGGCGCGCGTGTTCAGCGGTCCGGCCAAGAACGTCATTGATAAAAACAGTGACGGGAAACTGGCCATTGAAGAATTCATGACGGCTCAGCCACCCGATGCGAATCAGCCAGGCCGTGGTTCTGCGGAGCATTTCATGCCGGACCTGCAGGATCCCGGTTCACAGGGGAAGAAGATCGATCCCGGATTTTTCCTGACAAGTGCGACAGAGAAGCCTGGCCTGACGGACGAGCAGCGTCGCCAGAAGGTCGCCGAGTTGCTGACATCCAAAAAGAACCCTTGGTTCGCGCGAGCCATCGTCAATCGGGTCTGGTACGAAATGACGGGGACGGCGTTTTACACACCCATCGATGACATCGGCCCGGATCGTGAATGCACGCATGAAGAGACACTCAAGATTCTGTCGGACGCATTTACCGCCAACAAGTATGATCTGAAGTGGCTCATTCGCACCATTGCGGCGACTCGGACATACCAGCGCGCTCCGGATAACAAGGCTGAAGGTTTCGCACATTGTGAACCGATCCGCATGCGATCTGATCAACTGTACGCTGCGTTGTGTCAGACGCTTGGCGTTGAATCATTGCCGTTGCGGCTCGGCGATGGTCGCCGCGTTCCAGGTGGTATGCAACTCTCCGATCCAGGCCGTGCAGAATTCGACCGGGTGTTTGGGTTCGATCCATCGACACCCCGCGATGAACTGACCGGCAGCATTCCGGAAGCCCTGTTTATGATGAATTCGCAATTACTGGAACGACTTCTGTCAACGCCGGGTGAAGCCAGCGTGATCACGCACATCGCCACCAATGTGCTCGCCGAAGATGATGTCGTGCGTGAGTTGTATCTGAATGCCATCGGCCGGGAACCGACGGCTGGTGAGTTGTCGATTGCGATGGATTATGTCGGGAAGAGTTCAAACCTTCGAAGCGGTCTGGAAGACCTGATGTGGGTGCTGATCAATTCACCGGAGTTCGGCAGTCGGCGTTGAAAACTCGTTTAACCGCGTGCCCAGCGGGCCGCGATTGTTCTATTTGAAATTTCGTATTTGAGATTTGAGATTTCAAATACAAAGCGCGGGGCGTTGCCCACGCGGTTAAACGAGTGTGCCAACCTTTACTCGCAACGTAGAAGCGATTCAGGCGACGCTCCGTTGGCAGTGTGCGATTGCGTTGGGCACGGCAGAAAAAACAGACAAAATCCCGCGCACAGAGTCTCTCCTCGACGGTCGGCAGGATGTATCGCTATACTTCCGGTCAGCCGACAACAGAGTTCTCCTGGGGATGACGACCATGCGCGACAACTCAATCACCCGACGCAGTTTTTCCCGGTACTCGGGGCTGTCATTACTTGGCGCGTCGATGTCAGGATGGATGCCGCGACTGGCGGCTCAGGTGGCGGAATCCGGAACCAGGTCGCCGCGATCCTGCATACTGCTGTGGATGTCCGGTGGACCAAGTCAGATGGAAACATTTGACCCGAAAGAAGGCCAGGCGAACGGCGGTCCAACTAAAGCCATCGACACCAGCGTCCCCGGAATTCGCATCGCCGAAAACCTGCCGAAGATGGCCGGCGTGATGGAACACCTCGCGCCCATTCGATCCATGTCGACCAAGGAAGGCGACCACACTCGAGCGACGTATTTCATGCGCACGGGCTACCTGCCTCAAGGGCCGGTTCAGTATCCGTCAATAGGCGCGTTTCTGGGCAAGCAGTTGAAGCAGAAGGGATGCGATCTGCCATCGTATGTGAGCATCAATCCGTTTCGCGCGTTCAGCCCCGCTGCCTACGGACCAGGTTTTCTGGGTCCGGCATGGTCTCCGCTCGTCGTGGCTTCAGAGACTGACAAAGACAAGAACGTGTCGTTTCAGGTGCGCAATCTGAAACCCTCGGAGCGTCTGTCCAGCGCGCAGGTGGATGCGAGACTGAGCATGCTCAGCACTCTTGAGACATCGTTTCTTGCCGAGCGCCCGGATGCGCCGGGAAGCAGCCATCTGCAGTCGTACGAACAGGCCGTGCGGATGATGAAGTCGGACGCTGTCAATGCGTTTCAACTCGATGAAGAAGACGACATGCTGCGGGATGCTTACGGTCGTTCAACTTTCGGGCAGGGTTGTTTGCTCGCACGGCGTCTGATCGAACGCGGCGTGTCGTTTGTTGAAGTGTCGCTCACCGGTGTCGATGGCGCGCCGGGAGCCGGCTGGGACACACATGCCGAAAACTTC
>JAYTAK010000556.1:0-3888 GCA_043737515.1 Candidatus Kuenenia sp.
CCTTGCGAGTTCTCTGGTAGAGCGGGTTTCGCATCGGTGATCTGTTGGACTTCTGCTGGGACGACGCACGCCACATTACTGGTTCGTTGTCGAAGGAACGAGTCGGTCGCGTGATTGCGATGATCGGGGGAGGAAGCTGGCATTGTTGTCCAGCAAGCCGACTCCAGAACCGGGCATCGGCAGAAATTTGCCAGTGCCCATGACCTGCGTCGCGGTTGCGCTCAGCGGCTGATCAATCTGGGAGTCTCAGCAGAGGCACTCAAGCTGATCATGCGGCACAGCAGCTTTCCGCTGAGGAACTCGTGAAGCTAAAGTCTTTGCTGAAAGCACTTTAGATCAATGCACCCGGTAGGGCTCGAACCTACAACCTTCGGTTCCGAAGACCGACGCTCTATCCAATTGAGCTACGGGTGCTTTCAATCAATTCACTGTGTTTGCAAACTTTTCGGCGGCGGTTTACTTTTGAACTACACCACCCGCTACACCTGAAGGACAAAACACATGGCCGAACCGAAAACGATCAAACCTAGCAAACCATATCAAGAATTTCCGATGTTTCCACACGCTTCGGGGCAGTGAGCGAAAAAGATCAAAGGAAAAATGTGGTACTTCGGAATTTGGGAAGATTCAGATGGCATCCGAAGCAGTACCAGACTGGAGATCGGCGTGCCGCTTTGGCACGCTCGCGAACGTCCCTTCGATCATCCTGGAAATCCTGAGCAATTCCCGTATCGAACAGGTAGCGGCGGATCACGATCCTTCTCTCAGTTTCATCTGCTTGCGAACAGCTTCGATATTGAAACGACGGTACTCCGCGCGATACCGATCCATCTCCACTCCATACGCTCCTCGTCACTCAGCACCAGCGGCTTGATCGTGTCCACCCATGCAACCCACGCCGCGATAGACGCAGCATCGTCGCGCCATTCGGATTCGTCCAATCCGATCTTCTCTGCTGTGGCCAGTGGCTCGACGAGCAATGCGATGCCTTCGGGCCAATTCACTGGTTCCGATGGCACGATCTGACCATTTTCCCAGGTCGCTCTGATCTCTTCGACAGAGATTTGCAAGCATTGTGCGGATGTGGCGAATGGCACTGGCTTTGTGCCGTAGGATGAAATGCCTGGACCTCGATCATGAAATAACTTTCTTCATTGGGAGGCACCAGCAGCCGGAGATCTCCATGGAAGCCGTGTTTGCTGCAAACCCTGTCGTTTGAGTCTGACATTCACTTCGGCGGAATCAGTTTGATAGCTCGCAGATCAATTAACGCGAACGGCGGATTTTCCGGAGCGGTGATGATCAGTTGCCCGCGGCCTCGATGGAGATCAATTGTGCCTGCCTGCCAGGTTTGGTAGTTGTCCCAGGTTCCGCTGCCGGGGACTCGGGCAGTGAGCAGGCGATTGCCGGTGGAGAATTTAATCAGGCTGCCTGCCGTGGCGTTGTCGCAGGCGAAGTCGAACTCGACCGTCCAGTGTCCGGATTTCGGTACCTCAAACGTCCACTTCGCGTAGTCTTCGGTGGATGACCAGAAACCGAGGTTGCCGTATTTTTCTTCAAACACAAGATTCGGCCCGTAAATCTCAGCGGCGGAAGCCGACAGTGTCACCGTGCCGTCCGCATTGGCAGCCACAAACTGCGGTGAGTTGCCTGCAAAGCGTTTCCACGGTGTTCCGGTGGACTGCACGAACGCAAACACGTTGGCGAGATCCTGAGCGGCGATATCCTTCTCAAGCCCTTCCGGCATCAGTGATCGCTTCGACGCCACTAGTTCTTCGATGTCGGCTCGGACGACCGTGATCTCTTTGCCGTCGCTGCCGATCAACGTCAGACTGCCGCCGGTTTCGCCTTTGAGCATGCCCGAATGCTGCAGCCCGTCTTTTGTCACAACAGTGTAGACAAGGAACTTGCTCTCGACCGCTCGGTTGGGATCAAGTACAGCGGTGAGAAGCGCCTCCGTCGAACGGTCTTTCAACGCTGCCAGATCCGCCCCGATTTCTTTGCCGATGTCCTGCAATCGATGACACGCGCTGCAGCGTTTTTCAAAGACGGCCTTGCCTGCGACTGCGTCAGATTTCAAATTTGAGATTTGAGATTTGAAATCGTCAACAACCGCTGCTCGGGCTGTTGGAGCATCATCCGCCAGCAGCCTTTTGGCACGAGAGGCGATCGATTCGGAGCTGTGATTCATGAGCTGATCGCGTTGAATTGCCGACAAATCACCCGGCTGAATCACCCTCTGTTCAAGGTTATTGAGAAAGATCTGAGTGGTTGATTCGCGACGAAGGTAGGTGCTTGTTGCAGCCTCTCGAACAACAGGGGCAAACGTATCCCAATGGCCGATGACTTCATTCGCAAAACCGGATGAGTCATAAAATGGCAACGCGGCCAGTTCAACGCCCGCGATCTGTACTTCCACAGGATCATCGGCGTCCAAAAAATCGAATGGAGTGCAGTAGTCACCGAATCGAATCGGGACAATGGCAGCCACGAGCCGCACCGCTGCCGCTCTGCGATCAGCCGGAATGTCAGAATTGCAGGCAAGGTTGCTGGATGCCATCTCGATGTTTCCAAGTTCATCGACGATGTCGTTGTTTTGCAGGGCATCCTGCGTTTCGCCTCGATTCAATCGCCGGAGCAGTTCTGACAGCCTGTCGAGCCGTTCAACCGGGCCTTCCAAATCCATGCTCGCAAGATACTGCCGCAAAGGTTGAGCAATGGCACCCGACTTACCCATTGACGCAGACTGCTCAATGAGGAGTGCCACAAGCTGGTCATTTTGTCTCGTGGCACCGTGAGACACTACGGCATGCAGGATGTGCTCAATGTTATCCGCCGACAACGATGACACGACCGCACTCCGTAACATGGGATCATTGAAACCGTCAGCCAGCAGTCTGGACAACAGCGCCGCTGACTCCGGCCCGGAGATCTCGCCCAGCACCAGTGCAAGCTGTAGCCGAACACCAGTGTCCTCATCATCGGCGAGCGGCTGAAGGTATCCGCGAAACATGTCTGCTTCAATCGCGACGCTGAGCGATGAATTGAGAGACTCAAGCATCGACTGACGAACACGAGCGTCCGAATCTTTCAGCAATGGCAGGAGACGAGTGACCTTGTCGATTGACGGACCGTTCGACTCAGCGGCGGCAGCCGAATCCGATATCGCCGCATGCATAGCCGCCGATTGAACCTTTGACTGCGGCGTTCCGTTCATCCAGTTTTCCGGCAACCAATTCGTTCCCTGTAGTTCGTCGCGCCGGTGCAGAAGAATTCGCTGCGCTGTATCCCGCCACCATCCATTGGGACTTTCAAGTCTCTTCACAAGATCCGCGATCGGAATCTCATTCCACGGTTGATCAAAGTAGCCATCTCGCTCCGTCGAGATGAGCCTTGTTCTTTCACTCTCATCAGCGGATGCCGCTTTGCCCGTGCTGACAGTTTCCGCTTCGGCCACCGGCGTTGCTGAGTTACGTGGCGTTCCAGAGGGATCGTCACGGCGGAGCGTGACTGCTACGTTTGCTCCGCAGCATTCCGTCGTCGGCACAATCCGATAGATCCGGCCGCGATCGTTCCCAGCGTACAGATTCATTTTTCGCTGATACTCCGGCGGAATCCATTCGGGATGCTCAATCACCGCCCGGTACATGTCGGCCACCCAGATCGCTCCGTCCGGTCCAGTGCGGATCATCGTGGGTCGGAACCAGTTGTCGGATGAAGCAAGGAATTCTGACTCTTGTTCATCGGCTGCTCGTTCGCCTTTGAAACCGTAGCCATCACGAGTCATCACGAGCCGCGAAACCAGATTATGAACGGGCTCAGACGTGAACGCATTGCCGTAGTATTGTTCGCCGAGATAGTTGTCGCGATAGATCATCGTGCTGCACG
>JAYTAK010000557.1:0-8885 GCA_043737515.1 Candidatus Kuenenia sp.
AATAGTCATCCACATCATCGCAGGTAGGCCGCTTTTCGTTTACTCCAATCCCCCAGCCCCGCAATTCATCCCCCGCATCGCCGGTTACACCCGATCGGCGGGAGTCCGCCCCAGCAAGACCCCGTTCCACCCTATTTCCGTTTTCAGCCAACCACAGGAACTTTCGATCATACAGGCGTTCCATTTCCTGCAGGACCAGAGTCTTGTTCTGAATCTGGTCATGCTGCAGCCACACATACTCCGGCGCACTTTCGCTGGTGGATGCCGCACGCCCCGGCGACTGAATCAGCAACAGCAGAGTTGCCAGCATGACGGTCAGCACCATTCCAACGGCGATTCCCGCTGCTCCACGATTCGAATGCGTCCGAGGCCTGGTCGGCACAACGCTGCGGCTTGCCTCAGATGCGGCGTTGCGGTCTCGAAGTGGACCTTCACCGTCAACAGAATGCGCCGCACTGTCGGAATCCTTCAGTGATGCCACAATCCGTTGCTCCAGAACGTTCAGTTGACTGTGATTGATACACTCTGTGGACCAATCCTGCAGCCGTCTATCCAGCTTTTCGTCAGTGGGATCGGTCGTCATTGAAGGTACTCTGCAAGAAGTGATTGGAGTTGGTTTCGGGCTTCATGAACTCGCCAGTACATCGTGTCGGTCGAACAGCCTTCGATGGCTGCCACGTCCATCGCCGGTTTTCCCTGAAGGCACACCAGCACAATTGCCGCGCGAAGCTGCGGTGAAAGCTGTGCCAGTGCTGCCTGAATCTTTGTCTTCAGTTCCGCCTCCAGCATGCATCCACCGGGTTCGGTCCGAACGGACTTTGAATCTTCCGGCAGATCGGTCTTAAACTGTACACACGATCGTCCGCCCTTCCTGATATGCGAGCGAACGGCATTCATCGCGATCTGAAACAGCCATGTCGAAAACTGAGATCGCCCGTCAATTGTTTCCAGCCCACGGAGAACTCTCAGAAACACGTCCTGCGTGACATCGTCCGCCGCGTTATGGTCCAGCAGCATCTGAAACACCATGCTCCTGACGGTCGCCAGATGGCGGCTCAGAAGCGTCTCCAGCAATTCGGGCTGAGCCATTTTGCGGAATCGACGGATCAGGTTTTCATCAGATTCGGACAACTCAGTCTCGCAGTGATGACCGCCTGAATGATGATCCGAAAAGCTATCTGTTGTTGGATTTAGACCGCATCGGCACCGCAGTGCTGGCTGATTTCCGAAAAAATCTGTCGATTTTTTCGACTTGCCTGCCACGACTCATCGCCCAACTCGCCCGGGCCTGCAAGAAACATGAATCGCCGTGGAGAATCGTGCCTGTGGCTGCTTCAACGGTCAGTCGCTAGAATACGCCCTGGACCGCTGAGTTTGAACTGAGTTAAGGAATCGCCGTGTCAGAACTCCCCCAATCCTGCCCCCAGACGCGCGAGCAGGTCATCAACATGTACTTCCTTGAACATCGCGCAAAGCTGCTCGATGTGGCGGCGTTTCTGGATCGCATTGATCGGGCTCAGCCGGGAACTGCCGGCCGCGATTTTCGTGAAGCGGCACTGAAGCAGGCAATTGCAGTCCTGATCGACGGCCAGCCTCAGCGCGCCAAACGCGTGCTGGAACTGCTTAGCGATGCCACGGCTGAGATGCCTCAATCGGCTCACGGTATGAAGGGTGCCTCGGGAGCCGTTAAGCCAGCGTTTGATCATGCGAAATGAGCATGTCGATCCCGCAATTTGCCGGGCTGAATGACTGTGCGAGAACTACCGTCACAAGTCAATCAAGGTGAGTTCTGCTTCGTCCCGAGTTCCAATCCCAGATGCTTCTGCAACAGTCGCACGGTCGCGACGCAGCCTTCGGTTTCGGAGAGTTGCTTTGCCGGTTTGCGTTCGGCTTTCGGTGCTCCGGGAGAATGGCCGGGGCCTTCGTATTCGACTTCGATCCAGCCTCGATAGCCGGAATCGGCGACCTGCTTGAGGAGCTTTCCATAGTCCGCATAGCACTCATCGCCGTTTGCGTCGAAGTCGAGTGACTTGGCACACACGCCCTTGGCAAAGGGCAGCATCGCGGCGACGCCGACGTAGCGATCGTGGTATTCACCGGTGGCTCGGTTCTTCTGAAAATTGCCGAAGTCCGGCAGCGTGCCGCAGTGAGGATCAGCAACCTGCTTCGCCACGGAGGCCAGCCACGCTCCATCGGTTTGCAGGCCTTCACCGTGATTTTCGATGAGCACATCGAGCTTCAGTGGAACACTGAACTCCAGAAGTTGCGTGATCCCGTCGGCGAGCAACTTTGACTGTTCATCCGCAGGCAGGGAATCATCGCTGATCGGATTGACTCGCACGCCGATACAGCCCAGCGTTGCCGCCGCCTCCAGCCATGGCCGATACTTTTTCACATTTGCCTGACGAGCAGCAGCCTCTTTCGCACCCAGAGCATCGTGAAGGTCTACCAGAATGAGGACATTCTTCACACCGGCATCGGCTGCTCGACGATTCAGTTCAGCCAGCGACTTCGGATTGGCATGATGATCGCCGAGCAGAATGCCGCTGTAATCAACACCTTCAAATCCCAGCTCACCCGCCATCGTCGGAAACTCCAGCGCGTCACGCCGAGTCACGCCTTCGGCACCCCGAAAAGCCCGATTGAACGTCCACTGCCCGAGAGCCAGCCGATAGCGAACTTCGCGACCAGCCACTGCCCGCGCCGCAGACAAGGTCCACGCAGACGCAGCGAGTCCTGCCGCTGATTTTTGCAGAAAGTGACGGCGTTTCATGTTCTGGATTCCTGCCGGGGCTTGAATGGGACGTAGCACGATGATCGCGGCCTCGCACAGGACCGATTTGCAACAATCAGCGTTCGTGGATGATGGATTCTATCAGACCGCATTCCAACAATCACGTTCGGCCAGCTTGTGGCGATTCATAAACTGTAGGGTGTGACAAGCAACGCGCAGACACAATGAAACACTGCCTAGGTCGATGCGTTCTGGCATCGATTTTCGCGATTTTCCTCTGCCTGAATTCCAGAAATTCGCGTCGGTTGGCCGAAGTTGGACTGAGCAATGGGAGGGAAACCTCGGTTTACGGGCATGTGGGTGGTGAATCCGTCTACACATGACACGTCAGCCACACTCCGTGACTTCACTTTGTTCCGGCCCGGCCACCCGTCACTCTGCCTCGTTTCTGCCCATGGCAGCACGCCAAGTTGCCTCAGAAAACGACTCGTCACCGGTTGAAGTTTTAGCGAGTCCGGTTGACAATCTCAGGAAGATGTTATATTATTGTTATTATTTGGTCGATCACAGTAGGGGGGGATTGTCGTAATCCGGTCGAGGTGATCAATGAATCCGGTGACAGTGTGAGTCGTTTTCTGATCAGTTGGGTCGCCAGCGTAAAGTCCGCGCAAATGAACACGAATGAAACTCCTCTGAACTCTGAAACAGCATTTCGTCAGGCCCGGCAAACGGCACTTGGAATGCTGCGCGTACTTGAAGATCCAAACTCGACACGTGAAGAAGTGCTTCGTGCATGCAGCACGATCCGGGATGTGTTCAATCTCGCGGAATTGCAAGAGCCGTGTGCAGCGGTAGTCATCGAACGTCAGGCAAGCGGTGCTGCTCGAAATGAAATGGCACAAAGAAATGAAGCGAGACTTCATTCTCAGGAGGCCGCCTTCTGGCGCAGAGTGCTGCAATTGATGCGATCAAAGTCGATCACACAGATGCAACTAGCGGAACGATTGGGGTCCACGCAACCTGCAGTGTCTCAAATGCTCAAGCGTCAATGTCGCCCGCAACGCTCGACAATCATGAATCTGGCGTCCGCCTTTGATGTGCCTCCGCAGGAATTGTGGCCTGACCTGGAGGTCACCGACATTCTGGATACGGTTGCGGCATTCCATCAGGAACAGCCAATGTCCGAATCAGAGTCGGAAGCAATTCGCCGATCCCTGAGACGCGAGGCTGCGAAGGCTCCTGCGAATCCACTTCCAAAACGTCAGCGATAGCGGATCAGCGAAGTGTCCGAACTTTCTCCAACACCAGTTGTTCGCCGACGAGCTGACAACTGGCGATGTGTCCAGCCTGATCGACTTCGATTGTGGTGACTTTGCTGTTCACAAGAACAATGCAAGGGCCATACAGTTGTATGAAAAGTTCGGCTTCAACATCGAGCCCGGTGCGTCTCGGGGCGATCAACTGATGATGACTCAACGAATCGATTTTTGACACACTGCCGCTTAGATCTTTTCTTCCCCACAGCTGTACTACTAACGATTGATTTCTTGTTGTCCCGCGAAGATTTTCAGGTGACTGCTGGACGAGATTGAGGCGGGTGCCACACGAAATAAAGGACAGGAAGATGGAAAGACCAAAGCGGAATTGCCTTCCGGAATTCCTGATCGCAAAATCACTGTGCCGGGAATTGGCAGAACGATGCGGGCAGGACAATAAACCGCAAACACAAACGCTTCTTATCGTTCTGCCCCCATCGTTCTGCCAAAGTCCGGAGGATTGAGTGCAGACGTGTCGGCAAACACAGCGAAGAGATGGACGGACAGGCACAACACGTGGCACAAAGGGATTTGGTTGCGGCCTGAAGGGCAGCGCTGGGAGCTGAGCAAGAATAACTTTTACAATTAGGCTGAGTCGGAAGCACAAAACTCGAAGTCCGAAATTCGAAGGAAATCCTGAATCACAATCAAAAAACGCTGGCAAATCAGGATGTTTTGATTTTTGCGTTTCAAATTTCTTTCGGATTTCGACATTCGGATTTAGGATTTCAACGTGGAAAATTGACAAGGTTAATTCTGAGCGGTCTCTTAGTCTGCGTTTGCCTCGCTCTCTGCTTTATGGACCGACACCCCAAACCGCAAAACGAGTGCGGCATGGCTAAGCATCTACGCTGTTCAGTCACCCCATGGCGACTGCATCAAAGAATCTCTTCGATCACACGACCGCGGCTGATCGGGATCGGGCGGCCTTCGGTGTCGTGCAGCAGGGTCTCGGGCGAATGGCCGAGGCAGTGAAACATGGTCGCCAGAAGATCACGCGGCTCGACACGTCCGCTGACCGGAAACGCCGCGTGTCCATCCGACTTGCCGTGAACAACTCCGCCACGAATACCGCCGCCAGCCAGAGCCACCGAGAAACACTGGCCCCAGTGATCACGACCAGCCTTGGCATTGAATTTCGGTGTGTGGCCGAATTCGCCAACCCACAGCACCAGCGTTTCGTCCAGCAGTCTGCGATCCGACAAATCGCTGAGCAACGCAGAATACGCACGGTCCATCCACGGCATCAGATAACGACTGAGCATGTCGTTGTGCTTGTCGTGTGTATCCCAGCCGCCGCCGTTCGGTTCCCCTTCGATCGTACACCAGTTGACCTGCACCAGCGACACTCCGGCTTCAACAAGGCGCCGCGCCAGCAGCACGCTCTGCGCCCATCGCGATTTTCCGTAACGGTCCCGAGTTTCAGGGCTCTCCTGTTGCAGATCGAAAGCCTGCCGCGTCTGTGGCCCGTCAAGCAGTCCCAATGCCTGTTGCGACTGCCGGTTGAAACTTGCAACGGCCGGAGAATCGCTCAACCCGTCGAGATGCCGATTCACTTGCTCAAGCAACGACAACCGCCGATCAAATCGCAGTTTCGGCAGTTCCGTGGGAAGTGCCAGATCCGGGATCGCGAAATCCGATTTCGACGGATCGCAGGTGATCAACCACGGATCGTAGGTCTGTCCGAGAACTCCGCCGATCTGACCTGGCCAGACGATCTCGCCGGTGTTGGCGATCCGATTGGGAATCGTGATGGCCGGCGGCATCGAGCGTCGCGAATTGTAATTCAGATATTTCGCGACAGATCCCCAGTGCGGTGCCAGGTTGGGTGCTTTCGACACGGCGTTCTCGGTGCTGAGCGGCACATGTGGGACCCCGGTCATCATCTGATAGCCGCTGGAGGAATGAGCGTTGTCGTTCGTCACCATTGCCCGCAGCACCGCAATCCTGTCGGTGAGCAGCGACGTCATCGGCATCAATTCGCCGACTGACAATCCCGGCGTCCGGGACGCGATCGAGCCGAACCCGCCGCGAATTTCAGCCGGCGCGTCGGGCTTGGGATCCCATGTTTCGTGCTGTGGAGGCCCGCCGCTCAAAAAGATGACGATGACGGACTTCGCTTTCCCAAAGCCGCTGCCGCCGACGGATTCGTTCGCTGGCGACATGCCGTGCGTTGCCTTTGCAAGCTGCGGCATCGACAGCCCCCCAAGACCGATGCCACCGACTCGCAACCATTCCCGGCGCGACAACGCGCGGGGATGACGATTCGAGGGCAGATCGAGAATCGGGAGCATGGAAGGCGTCTTTCCACATTGGATGCCAGTTGAATTCAGCGAATTCTACCCGATCATATCGTCAGTCGAAAGGACTTGGCGCGGGCTTCGCCCGTAGCCCAAAGTGACGAACGCTCGGAACACTAATCGACGCTGATCTACGCTAATCTGCGGCAAATACTCCATCAGTGAAGATCAGTGTCGATTAGTGTTCCCTGTTTATGCCTGCTGGGATTCGCGCGCCGTGCAAGGATTTTGAACGCCAGGAGCTTCGCGCGATCGGCGGCGAAAAATCTTCTCAGGAAAGCAACATTATCAACGTTTGCTGAGCAGTGGTCATGTCAACGGCTGACCAGTCGGTGAATCTGTAGGGTGTGACAAGCGGCAGCGCAGGCACACCATGTCAGTGATTTGGTATGCGTGCGCGTTGCTTGTCACACCCTACAGATCGGATCGTCAATAACTGGCCAGCTGCGGGCCCACTTCGACCGGAAAGAAATTCCGACGCCGTTTCTGATAGGGCAGTCTGGCAAAGTCGTGCGTTTGAATCGCCTGAGCATCGACGTTGATCATGATGCCCGCGAATTTTCCAAAGCTGGCACGAAAATGCGCGGCGGATTTGACAGCGATGTATGTCATTCGCTCGCAATCAATCCCCAGCGTCCGCGCGAAGGCCGGACCAAGGGGTTGTTCGTGCGCTGTCACCACGACGACCGAAACTCCGTCCTGTCGCAGCCATGCCGAACGGCCCATGTTGCCCGTTAGACCGGCATACATGGGCCCGTCGTAGGTGAAATCTCCGTCGGACAGCGCCATCACTTCCACCATCATTTCGACCGGCGGTCCCTGAATCGGATCGGACTTTCCGCCCACAGCCACGGCAATTGTCTGACCGACACCCGCCGCATGGGCCTGCTCGACAACTTCCGGATCGACGATGTACAGAATCACGGCATCCTGCAGCCGCAGCTCAAGGAACGTGCGGAGAATTTCCGTCGAATCGCCTGGCGAACCTCCGCCGGTGTTGTCCGCATGGTCGGCCAGCACGATCGGGAATTTTCCGCCCGACTCCCCTTGCCTGATTGCTTCGAGAACCGAGACCGGCGCACATGTCCAGCGCTCGCGATGTTCCCAGATCCAGTCGCCGAGTTCATCCGCTGCCGAGCGAGCCAGTGCGGCATCCCGATCAGCCACCACAATCACGCTGGCTCCCATGTCGGGCACATCGGCCCATGGGAATCCGGTCGCAACCGTGACCGAGACGATCCCTTTGCGGGTCTCCATCTCATGCACGCGCCGGATCAATTCGTTCATCGGCGGTTCGGCGGTGACCTGACAGATCACCTTCCAGAAGATCGGCAATTGCCGCAGCGCCATCACCGGCCGAACTTCACCATGCAGCATGGCGACAATGAGATCTGCCGCTTCGCGACCGCGTTCTGCCATGTCAATGTGAGGATAGGTATCGAAGCCGACAATCGCATTGGCCTGATCAACGCGATACTGTGAATGATTGCCGTGCAGATCCTGAGTCACAATCACCGGGCGTTCGGGACCCACGAACTTCCGCACCGCCGCAATGAAGTCACCATCGCCGTCGTCGATCCCCTCGACGACCATCGCGCCGTGCAGATCAAGGAGCACGCCATCGACAACGCCGCCGGACGCTTCTGCATCCCGGAGTCGCTGCAGGAATTCCGCCTTCAGCAATTCGTAGTCTTCACGAACGATCAGACCGCTCGGATAAGCAAAGGTCCACAGCAGCGGGACGATTTCAAATCCATGCTTGCGCGCCCCGTCAATGAAGCCGCCAGTACAAATGTTCGTACCCGTGAAGCGGTCGATGATCTGTTGTCCTCGGAAGAGTCCAAACCCGGACTCAAAGTCCTTCATTGTGGTCGGCGTCCTGACGAAGGTGCTCGTTTCGTGAGAGATCCCGCCGATGGCGATGCGCATGTCTTTGTTCTTCCACTGCGGTGGCACTGCGGAATCACAGGATTGACGAGATCGGCTCACCGTCGCAGATCTTGAAGGGTCGCCCCTGGAGATCGGGAACCTCGCGCGTCGGATCAAGTCCGCAGGCCTGACAAACAGTGGCCAGATAATCACCGGGAGTCACCGGGTTCTCTTTGACGTAGGCCGCCTGCTTGTCGCTGGCTCCATAAACGGTTCCGCCCTGAATCCCGCCGCCCGCCAGAACGCCGGAATAGCAGAATGGCCAATGGTCGCGACCGTTGACCGCGTTAATCTTCGGCGTTCGACCAAATTCACCGACGCAGGACAACAGGGTCTCATCCAGCAGGCCGCGCGCTGCCAGATCTTCCAGCAACGCCGAGTAAGCTTGATCGAAGGCCGGCAGACAATAGTTGGCCTTCAGCATTCCATAGCCGGTCTCACCATGCTCCAGATCGTTGAGTCCTCCATGAGCATCCCACACGTTATAGACCTTGGCGCGGGGCGTAATGAACATCCAGTTGACAGTCACCAGCCGCACGCCTGCTTCGACAAGTCGTCGTGCGGTGAGAAAACTTTCACCGTATTCGTTGCGGCCATATCGGTCGC
>JAYTAK010000558.1:0-3886 GCA_043737515.1 Candidatus Kuenenia sp.
AGCCCTCCGGTACCTCGTTGTTGTACCGGCAAGCTGACGCATGCCGCTCGCCAATTGTCTCACTTATGACCGCGCGGAGTATAATTTAATCGCCACAAAAACGCATTCGGGCGGCTCAACCAATTCTCCCAACAGGAAAGTTTGCTGACAGCATGTCGGACAAGAATGTCCAACGTACAAGAAGCACAATCGACACTCATCCATGAAAATTCTTTCCGGCATCCAACCCACTGGACGATTTCACTGGGGCAATTACTTCGGTGCAATTCGTCAGTACATCGCGCTGCAGGGGCACGAGCAGTCTTTCTATTTCATTGCGGATCTGCACGCACTGACGACGGTTCGCGAACCGGATGTGCTGCGGCAGAATGTGAAAGATGCGGCCCTGGATCTGCTGGCCCTGGGACTTGATCCAACGCAGGCGACGCTGTTTCGTCAATCGGATGTACCGGAGACGACGGAACTCACATGGCTGCTCATGACAGTCACGCAGATGCACTTGCTCGAAAAATGCCACGCCTTTAAGGACAAGAAAGCGAAAGGCATCGCGGCCGATGCGGGACTGTTCACGTACCCGGTTCTGATGGCCGCCGACATTCTGATTTACGACAGCACAACGGTACCTGTCGGGGCGGATCAGGTTCAGCACGTCGAAGTCACTCGTGACGTGGCGCAGCGGTTCAACACGCTGTACGGCGAAACATTGCATCTGCCGGACGCCTACGTGCTGGACGATTCTGCCAAAGTGCCGGGCACGGACGGCGAAAAGATGTCGAAGAGCTACAACAATACGATCCCGATTTTCGAAACGCCAAAGAAGCTGCGGAAGATGATCATGTCGATCAAAACCGATTCGACGCCGATGGAATCTCCCAAGAACCCGGAGACCTGTTCTGTCTTTGAACTCTACACATTGTTTGCTACACCTGAAGAGCAGGCGACGCTGGCAGAACGCTACCGTGCGGGCGGCATGGGTTATGGGGAAGCCAAGGAAACGCTGTATCAGGCAGCGATCACGCACTTCGGGAATGCGTTTGATCGCCGTACGCAGTTGGAAAAGTCGCCGGACGTTGTGGCAGACATTCTTCGCGAAGGCGCTCATCGGGCGCGCGCGAAGGCGCAGGAAGTTCTGGAGCGAGTTCGTTCCGCATGTGGTCTGCTGGCGAAGCCGGTTTGAATTCGCGTTGCACTGCACTGCACTCCAATCCTTTTCCGGGTTTGAGGGAGAATGCAAATCCTTCTTGCAGTCCGGACGGTCAACAGGCAGAATCCGGTATGGGCGGCGATTTCATCGTTGTCTTTCCGGCAGTGGCGTCTGAGGCAACACGGGATTGTTATTCCGCAGCTTGCCGATTCAGTTCGCAGCGTGCCGAAGTTGGCTTCAAGGATTTGTCAGATGACCGAATCTCGTCAGCGTATGCTGGTGATTGGAAAAACCGCCTCCACTGTTCCGAAAATCAAAGAGCTGACCGGCGAAAAGCTGGATGTGATTTCCGCCAATGATGTCAGGCTGCCGGACGCCTCGGCGGATTACGTTGTGGTCGATTCCTCAGAACCGCAGTTGATGTCCGACCTGCAGGTCGCAGCCATGGGTCTGCTGAGCGCACTGCCGGACGGGATCGTGCTGCTCGACGACGATCTCACTATTCTGTGGCACAACACTACATTTCGCCAGTTACTGCGAACGGCGGAACTCCTTGTGGGGCAGCGACTGCAGGACGTCATTCGACCGGCGGACGGAACAGACCTGCAGCGGATTGCCATCCCGGCCAGTTCCGGACAAGCCGCGTCGCTGACGGTGCGTCGCGAAGATCGCAGTTCGCTGGGGCTGAGACTGGCAAGAACCGCCATCAATCTGGATGGTGACCGGAAGCAGGCGATGATCCTGACGGTGCGGGATGTCAGCAAGCAGGTTCTGGAAAAGCAAAAGCAGGATGCAATTTATCGCGCGGGTCTGGAGATGGGCAACCTGACGGCGGAAGAAGTGACGGCGATGAGTCACGAAGAACGCGTCATGTTGCTGAAGGATCAGATCCTGCAGTTCACTCAGGAAATTCTCGGCTACGACACATTTGAGATTCGACTGAATGATCCGGAAACACACGAACTGCTTCCCTTGCTGGAATTCGGCATGGAACCTGAAGCCGCAGCACGAAGACTGTACGCCATGGAAACCGATAATGGTGTCACAGGTTTTGTCGCGTTCAGCAAACGCAGTTACCTGTGTTCGGATACACTGAACGATCCGCTCTATCTGCGAGGTGCAACCGATGCCCGCAGTTCGCTCACCGTGCCGTTGATGATTCGAGATACGGTCCTGGGCACATTTAACGTCGAGAGTCCGGGAACGCTGTCATTCAATCAGACAGATCTGGACTTCCTGACACTGTTCAGTCGTGTGGTGGCAAGTTCGCTGAACCAACTGCAGTTGCTGGCCGCTGAAAAAGTGCATTCAGAAACTGAGCATGCTGACAAACTGCGACGTGAAGTTTCCACGCCTTCTGATGAAGTTCTCAACGCCGCCACCTGGATTCTGGAACGTTATATCGGGCACGATCCGGATGTCTGCGATCGTCTGCATTTAATCACAGATCGCGTTCGCAAGATTTCCGGTTATGTCGGGAGCGGGCCTGGAAAATCAGACACGGCCATCCCGCTCAACAAGACGACCGCCCAACGACCTCCCCGAAAAGCACTCGTGGGTAAACGGATTCTTGTGGTGGATCAGGATTCCGCCGCCCGCGATGATGCGCACAACCTGCTGGGACAGATGGGCTGCGAAGTCGAAGCCGTGCAGAACGCGACTGAAGGTTGCGCGATGCTTCGCAATTATCATTATGACGTGGTGCTGACTGATATTCGGTTGTCCGATGCCAACGGCTATGAATGTTTCCGACGCCTTCGCGAGATTAACAGCCATGTCCCGATTATTATGATGACCGGATTCGGATACGATGCGTCGCACTCAATCGTCAAGGCACGGCAGGAAGGTCTGAAGGCCGTGCTTTACAAACCCTTCCGCAGAGCACAGATGCTGGATGAAGTTGAAAAAGCGGTGACCACGCCCGGGCCTGGGTAAGCTGTTTCACACTGCGCGACCGACGTCGGTGAACATCCGACGGATCCGTCCGATCTGACCGATAAAACTAACGCCCAGGAACTTCCACATGATTCGCAGCCGTCAGATTTCATCGCAAGCCCTGGGCGCTTTCAGTCGGTCGATGGCACGGATGCTGGAAGCCGGGGTTGATGTTCGAAAGTCGCTGCAGACGTCGTCGCAGCAGTCCAGCGACTCCCGCCTGGCCGCCAGTGCGCAACGTCTGCAGAAAGGCATCGCCAGTGGTTCGTCGCTGGCTGAATCAATTGATGCAGAGGGCGAGTTGTATCCACCGTTGTTTCGCGATCTGGTCAACGTCGGTGAGCTGACCGGAACAGCTCCGGAAATCTTTGCTTCACTGGCAAAATACTATGAAGCCCGCGTCCAGCAGACGCGCGATTTCCGTGCTCAGATCGCATGGCCCGTGATTCAACTGGTGGCAGCCATAGGCATCGTCGGCCTGCTGATCTTCATCCTTGGAATATTGCCGAAGCAAGCAAATGGAGAACCGATTGATGTGATTGGCCTGGGGCTGTACGGATCTTCTGGTTCGGTGATCTGGTTTCTCAGTTGGTTTGCGGCGGCTGTCGCAGGCTTTTTTTCGTGGAAATTGATTTCCAACAATCCTGCTGGCCAAATGGCGCTGCATCCCCTGCTGTTGCGCGTGCCCGTGATTGGCAAGTGCATGCAGTCGTTTGCCATCTCACGCTTTTCCTGGTGTTTCGCACTGACTCAACAGGCGGGCATGAGCATTCGTCCGTCGCTGGAATGCAGCCTGAAGGCCACCGC
>JAYTAK010000559.1:0-1617 GCA_043737515.1 Candidatus Kuenenia sp.
CACGAGCGTCGTTTGATGTTAGAATCGCCGAGAAGCGTCTGAATGTGAAACGTTTTCATCCACGGTCCAGCGGACTTTCGGGAGATTTGAGAATGTCGATCCAACAACAACCAGGTCATCGATCGGGGGCGGTATCTCAACACCGCCGCGAGTTTCTCAGACAGGCGGGAGCTTTGACTCTGGCCGCATCCGGGCTGCCTCTGGTTTCCGGTGGATTGGTTGCCGCGCCCGACAAGCAGACGCCTGAAACGCTCGTCAAAGTCCTGTATGATTCACTCGCCGAAAAACAACGGACGCAAGTCTGTTTCAACTGGAATCACATGGACAAGGATCGCGGTCTGCTGCGAACGCGACTCGAAAACAACTGGAAGATCACCGAACCATCGATCAAGAGCAGTTTCTACACGTCTGACCAGCAGCATCTGATCCGCGAAATTTTTGACGGCATGACCGATCCCGGTTGGCGCGAGCGCTGGGACAGGCAGCTCAAGGACGACGTCGGTGGATTCGGCAATGGGCAATCGATCGCGATTTTCGGGACGCCCGGGACCGACCAGTTTGAATTTGTCCTTGCCAGCCGTCACATGACCCTGCGCTGCGACGGAAACAGTGCAGAACACGTCGCCTTTGGTGGCCCGATCCTGTACGCTCACGAGGGTGAAGATCTATACGAAAAGCCCAATCACCCGAGCAACGTCTTCTGGCACCAGGCGCTTGCCGCCAACAAGTTGTACGACATGTTCGATGGCAGGCAGCGTGACCAGGCGCTGGTGATTGAAGGCATGCCCTCTGAAGAATTGGTTGAGTTTCGCGGACCGCATGGCAAGTTCGACGGAATTGCCGTCACCGAATTTTCGCCGGACCAGAAGGAACATCTGCAGTCGGTCTTACAACTGCTGCTGGAACCATTCCGCAAGTCTGACCAGGAAGAAGTCACACGCTGCCTGAAAGTCCAGGGCGGCCTCGATGCCTGCCGACTGGCATTC
This sequence comes from Candidatus Kuenenia sp., assembly GCA_043737515.1. Lineage (GTDB taxonomy): Bacteria > Planctomycetota > Planctomycetia > Planctomycetales > Planctomycetaceae > SXXK01. Next base: position 987 of record JAYTAK010000559.1, read on the forward strand.
TACAAAGAAGGCGATCTCGGCAGCGACGGGCTCTGGGACAATTGGCGACTCGAAGGTCCCTCCTTCGTCTGGTATTTTCGAGGCAAGCCGCATGTGCATGTCTGGGTGAATGTCGCCGACACGCCTGATATCGAACTGAATTCTTATCAGGATTCCGTCGGCGTTTGACGGATGATGCTGACAGAAAGAACGCCAATGCACCGATTGTTGCTGGTCACTCTGATCATCACTATTTCCACCATCACCCCGCTCGGAGCACTGGCGCAAGAGTCGTCGTTGCGCGCGTGGCCCGAGTATCAGGTGATCATGTGGCAGGGCGGTTCAGCAGCGAAGCAGCCGGATAAGTTCCCGCTGTACTATCAGCGCCTGTATGAGATGGGTGTGTCGGCCGGGATGGTTTACGGCGACGGCGATCTAAAACCAGTGCTCGCTGCGAAGATCCCGTACTATGTCGAGAACATGGTCAATCGCGGGCTGTGTCTGAAATTCAGCAGCAAAGTTACGGACTGGGATGCATTCGTCACACAGTGGAAGAATGACCGCAACGAAGATCAGTGCGTACGAGATTACAGTCTGGACGATCCGGAATGGCAGAACTGGGCTCGGAAACAGGTTCAGGATCTGGTCCGGA
>JAYTAK010000560.1:0-3878 GCA_043737515.1 Candidatus Kuenenia sp.
TGACGCCTGCCGGACCGGCGCTTCGTTTGGTCCGGCCTACAAACTCGACCCCAATGTCTGGTCTTGATAACGCACTCGTCAATCGATGTCATGTTACACGCTTCGACAACATTTCAGAACGCCAACTTCTCCGGGAGGTATTTTCCCAGTAGATCGGCATAGTAGGGTCGGAGTTTTTTCCAGTCGGGCGGTTGGGGCGACTTCGAATACAGGTCGTACGGGTTGAATTTGCGGACCCACGGCAGCATGGCTCGATCGTGATCGTCGCAGAGCCAGTCGTATTCGCATTCACGGTGCCATGCGTAAAACGAGTGGTAGCGGATCATGTACAGCGCGGGTTCGGGAAGATGATCCTTCAACACGTGATACAAGTATTCATCGTGGCCCCATGACATCAGCACCTGACGCAGACCACAGTTCTTTTCGTAGACGCCCAGTTGCTGGCTCAGTTTCGGATCGGCGTGATCCGGGTTGTCGGCGAAGAACTCGCTGAACACAATGCGGTCACTGAAGTGGCAGCCAACCGGAAAGGTGTCGCCCACGACCGCCCATTGTGGTTCGCCGTACAGGCACAGGACTTTGCCGAGATCATGGATCAGCCCGGTCAGCACAAACCAGTCTTCGTGCCCGTCCTTGCGGATAGATTCGGCTGTCTGCAGCAGGTGCTGAAGTTGATCGAGATCAATATCAGGGTCCGAATCGTCAACCAGAGTATTCAGAAAATCCAGGGCTTCGAAGATGCTCATCTGTCGGCGGTCGAGCCCCAGGAACTCATCGCGTTTCTGGCAGACAAAGTCGTACGTCTGATGCCGATGGTTCTGACGATAGAATTCGCGGACGGTGTCGCGCGCCGGTTTTTCGTAGTTGCGATAATCGCTCTTTGCCCTGGCGTCCGGGACCGGGTAAACCTGTTCTTCTACGAATTCCTCCCAGGCTTTAATCACGTTTGCTGGACGAGGCTGATCTTCTGAGGCAGTCGTCATGTGTGGCTCTTTGCAGGTGGCTCGCTCGGCGATGGTAACGTAAAAAACTCTTGAAGCAGTTTGTAGGCCGGATCGAGCATCGCGAGTTGCAGTTGACGCGCGGAGTGCCGGAACTGCGCTCCGCTTGGTCCGGCCTACAGAAACCCGAAACTACAGATCTTGATCAGGCGGCAGGTGTTGGTTTTACCGGACCTGACGAATGTTGTAAATTGGTCTTCGTGTGATTCCGGAACTGTGCAGCGGAGAATGGACCAATGATCAGGATTTTGTGGCCGGTATACTCCGTGGTTGCGTTTTTGCTGCTCTGCTCTGCCGTGCATGCTCAGGCACCGGACAAACCAACGGCTTCCGCAGCGCCGTTACTGAACGCGCATGCACACAACGATTACGAACACGATCGACCGCTGCTGGATGCCCTGGATCACGGTTTTACGAGCATCGAGGCGGATGTTTTTCTGGTCGAAGGGGCATTACTGGTCGCACACAACTTTGCGGATGTCTCAAAAGAACGCACGCTGGAAAAACTGTATCTTCAGCCACTGCAGGGACGCGCCGACGCGAATCAAGGACGAGTTTACAAGGACGGCCCGACTGTCACTCTGCTGGTCGACATCAAAACCAACGGTGTGGCGGCCTACGCGGCGCTTCACGATCTGCTGGCGCATTACGACTCACTGATTTCTGTGACGCAGGACGGGAAGTACACGGAGAAAGCTGTGACCGTGATCATCAGCGGTGATCGCCCGATTCAAGAGATCGAAGACTCCAAACCGCGGCGGGCCGGAATCGACGGGAGGCTGGCGGATCTCGACAGCGACAAACCAGCGGCGCTGCTGCCGCTGATCAGCGATAACTGGACAAACCACTTTCGATACCGTGGTGTCGGATCAATGCCTGATACGGAGCGGGAAAAACTGCATGATATGGTTGACCGGGCCCATGCCAAAGGTCGCCGAATTCGGTTCTGGGCCACGCCTGAGACCCCTCTTCTCTGGCAGGAACTCAAGGCCGCGGGCGTTGATCTCCTTGGAACCGACGATCTTGAAAAGCTCAGCACTTTTCTGCGATCTTGATGGTCTTTTTCAGCCCGATCATCGGCCACGGCATCTTTAATCCCGGAACAAATCCGATGTTGCGACTTTGTCCGGACCGGCCGTTACCACCTTACTCTTATGTTCCCGGTCGTTTCCCGCATCCGATCCGTGATCCGTCGGGACACAGCTACAAGGCTCCCGGGATTCAACAGGAAACACACCATCGGAGTTTGACGGCGGCGGTGAGCTTCGCTTCGGACTGGAAACTGGCGTCGGATTATCTTTTCGGAATCGACCTCTTCAATCACGGGTTTTACTGGGAGGCTCACGAGAACTGGGAACAGCTTTGGATTGAATTCGGGCGATCAGGTCGCGATGCGGATTTCATCAAGGGACTGATCAAGCTTGCCGCTGCCGGAGTGAAGGCGAGGGAAGGTCGTCCGATCGGTGTGCAGCGACATGCATGTCGAGCACAGGAGCTGTTTCGCCTGGTATGGCATTCGCTCACAGAACCCGAGGTCGCGGTTCGTTTCGGCGGCATGGATCTCAGATCGCTGTGCGACGCTGCTGATGCAATCGCGGAGGACTCCGTCGAAATTGCAGAACATTCAGAGGACCCGTTGACGGCCATGCTGCCACTGATTCTGTCAGTCGCCGAAATTGAGTCACGCTAGCAGAGTGCCGTTCATCTCAATAATTGAACAACTGCACCTGCTTGTACACGTTGCCGGTTGCCTGATTCATTGCCCGCTGTACGATGCCCTTGGTATTGCTGGTCAGGCGTCGGCCTTTGATGGCCCGCGCGACCATCTTATGAGTCAATTGTTCGGTGGATGCCTCAACGAGGTCGTGAACCTTCAACTGCAGCTGCTGCATCAGGTCGGCGATCGGCTGTGGCCCAAAGTCGCGTGCGGTGTCGTTTGTCATCTACGGAATCTAGCGGAACGATAACCCTGATGACCAGTGCCACGACGGAACTTCCTGTTGTCGATATCATTGTCGATGAGCTTCCGAACAACGGCGTTTTCAACATGGCAATGGATGCCGCGTTGCTCCAGTTGGCCGCAGAACGCGAACGGAGTGTTGTCCGCATCTATGAATGGTCAGAGCCGACAGTGACGCTGGGCTATTTCCAGGGCTCTGGGCAACCAGTGGAATCGCCATTCCCGGGGCTTCCGGTCATCCGGCGATTGAGCGGTGGTGGAGCGATTTTGCACGATCAGGAGATCACCTACTCTCTGGTCCTGCCGGCATCACATCCAGCGCGACAGGATCCGTCTTCCGTTTATGTGGCGGTCCATCGGATGATTATCAGGCTGCTTTCCAATACAGGTGTGCCATGTCAGTTGCGCAGCGAGTTCGATGCAGTGAATTCCAACGCGGCGGTTACCGAAACAGGCACCGCAGCCGAACCATTTCTCTGTTTCCTGCGAAAGAACGCCAACGATATCGTCCATGCATCCGGCAACAAGATCGTGGGCAGCGCACAGCGACGACGCAAAGGTGTGACGCTGCAGCACGGCAGCATTATTCTGAAAGCATCGCGAGTCGTGCCGCAAGTGCCAGGAATTGGAGAGCTTGAACCGAACTTTTCACACTCCGACTTCCGGCAATCATTGCCCGGCGTGATTGCCGGTTCCATCGGCCATTCGATGAATTTCCGAAATCATACAGAGGAGGAAAAATCACTCGCCGCAACAATTGCGTCGGAAAGGAGATGAAACCTCTTGATGTAAGACTTTGGAAACTTTACCGGATGAAGTCGAGGAATGGCCGTTTCAGTATCAAAGGCAGACCAGTCAACTGTCGAAAACAACAGAACGGTGTCGCAACACACTGTGCCAACACTCAGGCAAGCTCC
>JAYTAK010000561.1:0-3876 GCA_043737515.1 Candidatus Kuenenia sp.
GATGTGGCCGGGCCCTGAGTCAGATCCGTGTTCTGGACGAAGTCAAATCCATAGGTGGTGGTAACGGCGAGCAACGCGCGGTCTTCCAGTGACTGGAAGTGTCTGAAGAGACCGGTGTCACGCTCGACCGCTCTCCATCGACGATTGCGATTCGGATTCAGGGGTTTCAACAGCCGTGTCAAGTACTTATTCATGGTCGCCACCTTTTTAGAGGCTGTATCAAAACCGCAGCCACGTTCGCCAGAACGCGCCAGCGTCCGGTTGATTTAACGTGGGATAAGCTTCCAGCTTGTCAAGTCTTCCAGAAAACATTGAGTTCTCATTCCGCGATGGCAAGCTGGAAGCTTACCCCACGTAAAAATCCAGACTACGTCAACACCCCGCTGGTGCCCTGCGGCTCATAAGACTCAACCCCAGTTTCAAGCTTTGACACCCAACTCGTGTGCTTCCGCCCGCCATTATCTGCGCGACCCTCGGGCATCGCGGCAAACAAAATGCGGCTCGATCGACATTTTCGCAAAAACTATGGTGCCTGGCTGGCGGACGACTGCAACAAAGCAAGGAAATCCGGGCGATTTCGAAGGCAGTCGAAATCGTCGCAGGACGAAATAAACTCGTCCTGACCAGCGCCGTTCCCAAAGTATTGCCCCAGCAGTTCGACAGCGCGACGAGCCTCGGGTTCGCCGGGCGCTTTTTCATAGTCGTTCGCGGCACTGAGCCCGCTCACTGTGGCAGCAATCGCAAACGTCCGAGCTGCTCCGCAGACAATTTGTCGGGAAGATTTCTTCCCGGACGACTGCCGAGACAGGATTTCATCGGCTTGTCGGGTTGCCTGACCGAAATCACCAGACAGTGCTTCTGTGCGTGTCCGCTTCATAGCCGTCAGATCACCGAAGGCATCGGGGGCAAGCTGAATGGCAATGTCCCATTCTTCCAGCGAATCGTCGTATCTTGCTACTTCGGTCAACAGCTCCGCTCGTGTGACAGCGGCAAAGTACCTGGATTCACGAGCCCGCACATTCGCGGGATCGTCGTCGAGGAGGATACCGAGTGTTGAAACAGCTCGATCAATGCTCGCCAGTGCATCCAGCGGACGATCCTGCTGCTGCAGGGCTTCCGCCTGGGCCTGACAGGTAATCGCCAGAGCCATGACCCGCGGTGTGTCGAGTTTGTCATTGTGAATGGCGATCGAAAGAACGGCTTCCGACCGTGCGAGTACTTCCGTAATCCGCGGGTCCCTTTTGTCCTTCACAGTCAGGAACTCTGCCAACTGTCGCAGAGCGATTCCGTATTCGACCTGAAACGCAAGGTCTTTCTTGAAATTGTCCGCAAGGTGTTGCAGGATGCCGGAGGCCTGCTGCTGAGTTTCGATGGCTTTCTCAAGCTGATTCGCCATATACAACCACTTCGCGGTGCGTCCAAGCAGAAGGGAGTAGTTAAAGTCAACGTCAGGGCGTTCCGCGTCGCTCTGACGTACAATTTCGTACAACCTGGCAGCTTCGCGGAACGGCTCCTCGGCCTGCCTCCAGTTTCGCAGATTTGTCATTTGCAAGTTGCCAAGGCGACTCCACTGACCGGCCAGTTCAAGTGTCACATCAAGGTTTTCCGGTCGGGCCTCGGCGATCTCCCGAACGAGTCGAATGGACTCCACGTAGGATGATTCGGACGGCTCGAACTGGCGGAGATTGAACCAGAGGTTTCCCAACACAGACAGCGACTTCGACTTTTCCAACGTGGCAGCAAGACTGGTCTCTTCGTCCTGATCATCATTCCTGATGAGGATCTGGTCAGCAATTCTGATCGCGTCCTGCAAATTGTTCCGCGACAAATCGACTTCGTTCAACCGTTCGTAGATTCGCCCCAGATCCTGATAACAACGCAGCAATTCCAATGCGACTTCCGGTTGTTCCTGTTCGTTCCTGGGCAGGTCCATCAACAGGTTGCGAGCCTTGATGAGGTAGCCCTCGGATTCCACCAGAGTGTCCTCGGTACTTCCCATGCTGCCCAGGCGACGAAAGACACCTGCCAGCTGTAACCTGGCAGCCTGTGAAACCGTTGGATGTCCGACGAACTGGGAATTCAGGTCAGCGGCGGATTCCAGCAGGAGTTCCCGCAGTTCATGAAACTCCGGACGCTGCAATCTTCGGTCTTCACCCACGGTTTGGCAGAAGCGGTCCACCGTTTTCAAAAGCATCCGCAGGTTTGTACGGGCCAGCTCGGAACTGGCATTGGATTCCTCTTTCGATTGTTGTGCATCACGAGACGACCAATAGTTTGCAACAACCCCACAACTGCCGACCAGGATCAACGACACAGCAAGAGCGGTCACCAGACGATTGCGCCTGCACCAACGAACAGCTTTCTGAAGTGAACCCAGAGGTCGGGCGGCGATTGGTCGCCCCGCAAGGAAATTCCTCAGATCCGAAGCAAGCAAATCCGCCGTTGCATATCGATCACTGGCGTTCCTTTGAATGCACTTGCCGCAGATTGTAGAAAGTTCGGCGGGCACATCGACGGTCAGCTGCGGTGCATTGCCTTCGAGGATCTCGCGAATCAAACGAGCACGATCCGTGTGAGCAAAGGCGGGCTGCCCTTCGATCAGCTCGAACAAGGTCAGCCCAAGGCTATACAGGTCGCTCCGCTCACTCGACCTGCCGCTGAATCCCTCCGGAGCCAGATAACGAACGGTTCCGACAATGTCTCCTTTGGCAGTCAGGCTCTCTGCGTCGGCATGCCATGCCAGACCAAAGTCCGTGATCCACGCGCGGCCCTGGTCGTCCACCATAATGTTTGACGGCTTGATGTCTCGATGCAGCACGCCCTGACGATGTGCGCAGGCGAGTGCTTCCGCAACTTGAAGCATGAGCTTTGCCGCTCCCGTTGATGTCCCATCAAACGTGAAGTGCGGTTTGTCTTTTGATTGTGCAATCGGTGCGTGACTGTCCGGGTTTTCTGCTGATGTCCTGCATGCGGTGTCAGGCACACGATCGACGGCATTGAGCTGAGGATACTCGTTCGTGCTGTCGTGAGCATTGTGCGTGTCGGTCTGAGTATTTCCGACTGCTGTGTCAATACGCGACCCCATCAGAATCTGCTGTAATGTGCGACCTTCGATCAACTGCATCGAGTAGTAGGCCAGACCTTCAGACTCGCCTGAGTCGAAGACTGAGACGATGTTCGGATGCTGCAATCGGGCAGCAGTGCTGGCCTCTCGGCAAAATCGAGCGATCTGCAGTTGATCACCGACAATGACGCGGATCACCTTCAACGCAACTCTGCGATTGAGCTGCTTTTGAACGGCCTCGTAGACGACACCCATCGCTCCACGGCCGATCTCCCGGACAATCTCATAGCCAGGCACGCAGGGCAGAGAAACTTTGGTCGCAGCGGGCCTGGTCACCGGTCGCTCCAGCAGCAGGATCGCCGGCATAAGAACCTGAATTTCGTCTGCCAGATCCGGGTATAGCCGGCAATAGCTTTTGGTCTCGACCAATTCACCCGCGCGAATGCGGCGAATCGCGTCATTCAGAATTGTGTCAATCCGATCCTGTTGAATTTCATCAGACATAACATCAGAACTTTGAGGCAATAGTACACGAACTCACGGCTGTGTCATATTCAGGACGGTTCCCAGTTTCTTCAGTGACCTTCGATAGCGTGACGCCACGGCGTCGTAAGACATCTCTACGACCGCTGCAATTTCCGCAAACTCCAGCTGTTCAAAGTGCCGCAGCACAAGGATCTCCCGATCGGTGGCGTCCATCTGCTCAATCGCCAGCAGCAATTCCCGGTGGTCGGCGTTGGGTCGGCTTATTTGGCGTAGATTAACAAAGGTCGGAACCGGGTAGGGAATGAGATTGGTTTTGGCGGGGAGAT
>JAYTAK010000562.1:0-8856 GCA_043737515.1 Candidatus Kuenenia sp.
ATGGCGTAGCCTTCTCGTGCCGGTTCGATCAATTCACGGATATTCTGTTCCGCAAGAGTTCGTGCACCAACAAGATCGCCGTTGCTGAACATGGCCATCCCGGAGACTGTTTGACCTGGCGGAATAAACACGCGATAGCCGTTGTGTTCGAGGACTCGGACGAACGCTTCGCCAAGTTCGGGATCGTGATGATTGGCAAAGTAATCCACGAAATACACCACGGTCGGTTTGTTGGCGCCTGGCGTGCCGGAGTTTTCATTCCTCAGCACACGCTGCGATTCCAAAAATGGCGTTCGCGTAAACCGAGGAAGGCGGCGCTGCGCCGAGATGCCCAGAAATCGTTGCACGCTTTTTCGAACGATTGAGTTATTGAGGAGGCGATTTGTGATAAATGACACACGCGACGCCATCCGAGCGTAGGTGTGGACTCGCGACAGCAGCCATGCTGTTTTGCTGAGACCATGCGCCTGAACATTCTGAGCCCGAGCTTCAATCAGCAAATGGGGGATGTTGACTTCAGACGGGCAATCCAACTGACATTGTTTGCAGTTAAAGCAACTGGCAAGCAGCCGCGATGCGTCTTCCTGCGCCAGTAATTCCTGGACACTGTCCGTACACAGACTGTTGCGAACCACGTTGGCCTTGGCGCGCGGCGAAACTTCTTCGTCGCCATTGGCTTCCACAAACGGACACATGCGCTGCGGGCTGACCTGCGTGCGACAGGTGCCACAACCATTGCACCGCACAGCAGCATCGATCGCTTCTTCAGCGGTCCACGCAAGCTGCATCACGGGCAGGAGCGGTTTTGATTGTGCGGCTGACACGTCACCGACCATTGCTCGAGTGCGCCGCAGATACTTGACCGTCAACGAGGGCTCGTTGCTGATGATCTTGTCAGGATTCATCAGTCTCTGCGGATCGAATACGTCCTTGATCTGTTGAAAGACACGATACAACGCACCGTACTGGGTACGAATGAAAGCCGTGCGAGAAAGGCCGTCTCCATGTTCACCGGAGATGGTTCCCCCGAAATCACGAACCTTGCGATACAGATCGCGGGCGATGGCTTCCATCAAAGTGGCGTCACCGAGATGGGGAATCGGCATGATCGGTCGAAAGTGGAGCTGTCCGGATGCGGCGTGGGCGTACAAAGTGGCCGTGACCTCGTGTCGCTGAAATACTCGCTGTGCGACCGGCAGGAACTCAGCCAGTCGCTCCGGCGGCACAGCCACGTCTTCGACGAAGGGCAATGGTCTTGAATTGCCTTTGAGGCTGGCGAGCAACGAAAGAACCTTCGCTGGCAGAGCCCACAACAATTCGACCTCTTCGTAGCTTGATGCCTGACGAGTCATTTGAAAATCAATCCTGCGATCCTGCAGTAAGCGTTGCGAATCGTCCAGTCGCTGCAGGACGTCACGTTCACTTAAGCCGGGAAATTCAACGATGAGGCCAGCTTCAGCATCCGGCAGAATGAGGTCGCGAAACCGCTGATCGGCCCCGCGTCCGAGACTCAACAGTCTTCGATCCAGCAGGTCGCAGGCGCTGGGTTCAAGCGGCAGAATCAACTGCATTGCCTGCATCGCACTTTCCAGTGAACTGAACATCAGGATTGCGGCGGATCGATGCTTTGGGAGCGGCATCGTATACAGCGTTGCTTCCGTGAACAGCCCCAGCGTACCTTCAGACCCGACCAGCATGCGTCCGACGTCCATGCGATCGTTCTGCAGAATACCTCGCAGCCGGTAACCGCAGCAGTTTCGCAACAATGGCGGCTGAAGCTCACGGATCAGTGGATCGTTTTCCCGCAGGATCTGTTCAAGTTTTTGCAGCAGCAATGCACGTCGAGTGGTCGCGGTCATCGTCGACAGCCGGAGCGTTTCGGACTGCGGTGAGTCTGACAGGATGACCGCGCTGTCACGATTCAGGGACGCCGCATCCGCTGGTGTTTCTCGCCCCGCCAGAAATTCGCGGCCCAGTTGCAGACGCTGACCGCCAGACAGCACGCATTCAATCGATTCTACATGATCTCGTGCTGAACCAACGCGCACCGCATGGGAACCCGCTGCGTCTACTCCCAGCATTCCGCCGACGGTCGCGATGCGGCTCTTGGAAGAGTCCGGAGCGAAGTAACGTCCACGTTCGCGCAACTGTTCGTTGAGCTTTTCGCGGACGACACCCGGCTGGACTCGCACTTTGTCGTCGGATATCGACACGATCTGATTCATGTGCCTGGAAAAGTCGATCACAATCCCGCTGCCGATCGCTCCTCCGGCAAGCCCGGAACCTGCACCGCGCGCGATCAGCGGGATGTTGTTGTCGGCCGAGTACGCGGCCAGAATCTCCACATCCTGAGTCCGACGCGGAAAGACGACTGCCAGCGGTTCGATTTCATACAGACTTGCATCGGTTGAGTACGCAGCGACAGCCACACGATCGACGCGAACTTCGCCCTCGATCGCGTCGTTGAGATCCTCAACCAGTCTGCGCCGCCGTTCTTCCACGAATGTCCGTTCTCAGTTTCAATGTGTCGCTTCACGCTGCCGCAGATCCTGCTGCCGATAACGTTCGGCTGTTTCAAGATCGAATCGCGGATGCTCCTCATTCATCGTCGTTTTCCGGTGCCGTGCTCCGCAGCGATAACATACCAGCATGTCGCCCATCATCGTATAGAGTACCATGTCAATCAAACCAGCAAGCATCAGAATGCCAATGGCAATCGCCGGTTGATAGAATGCCCATGCCACGCAACTGAGAATGGCCGCAGTCGCCACCAGCGCAAGTCCCAGCGCCGGCGGAAAATCCTTCTGACGCCACAGATCCTGACATCCACACACACGACAACGGCACAGATGCCCTTCACAAAAATCAAGACGACCTTCATCGCGCGTCCATTTGCATTCGTCGCACCGCAGTGCGGCATCAGCCGGTTCTGGAGCCGCCTGGCGTCGCTGCTGACAGACCGGGCACTGAAAAATAATCTGGGTTGCGATGGCCATAGCCCCTGAAAATGCCGAATACTCTATTCCCTCAGTACGGTATCCGCAGATCACGTTCCAGCAAAGCGGCTGTCATTTCGCCCATGAAAACGAGAATGAGGGCGGCGAAGAGCACGCCTGTGGCCGACTGCGTGTTGCGGTATTTCAGAATTCTGGCGACAACCACAGCCGCCGCGAGTGGCACGATGATGCCGCCGACAATTCGAACGATCAGCCACAGCAGATGGACCAGATCCTGCGACGCGAATCCAAATCGACTGAGAGAGATCGACGTCATGATCAGCCGACCGATCGCAGCAATCGCCAAAGCCCAGGTAAACCAGGACAGCGGACCGATTGACATTGTCGGAGTCGTGAGATACCAGTGTCCCAGCAGCATCCCGGTCAATGTTGCCCCCAGGACTGCCGCTGATGCCAGGTCCGAAAGCAGAAAACTCAGTGAGTTGGAATTCAGGCCTCCTGCACACGATGCGGTCACCATCGAGAGCAGGCACAGGACTGCGACCGCATGGATCGCAATGGAACCTGGCAGTCGCCGTCCAAGTTTCCACACAATGTGCCCGCCAAATGCGAGGACTGCCGCCATGCCCTGAGCCAGGCGAATGAACTGATTCCCGGCCTGTGATCGGACGCCCGACTGTGGTCGGACGCCTGAATTTACTGCGTCCGTAATCATATTCTTGTCCTTCGCCGGATTGTCCGGTTGTATGACAAGCACGAGCAGCACACACAGCCCGAGCGCAACCAGCATCTGAATTCGGAAGAATCCATCCGTGACGTCCTTTCGCGGCACCAGCAACCACATCAGCGCGATACCAGTGACAAGTTTCAGCACAAAAGATTCAATCATGACCGGACATCACTTGCCATTGATGAGGGCCATCGCTTCTGCACGGCTGGCGAGGTTGTTGCGGAACATCCCGCGAACGGCACTGGTAACCGTCAATGCACCCGGCTTCTTTACGCCGCGAATTGTCATGCAGGTGTGTTCGGCTTCGATGACCACAATCACTCCATGGGCTGAGAGTTCGTTTTCAATCAGGTCGGCGATCATGTGAGTCATGCGTTCCTGAACCTGCGGGCGGCGGGCGATCTCATCGACGACTCTGGCAAGCTTGCTCAGCCCTGTCACTTTGCCACGCGGAATGTAGCCGACATGCGCCTTTCCCATGAAGGGCAGCAGATGATGTTCGCACATACTGTTAAACGAAATGTCGCGAACCAGCACCATTTCGTCATACTGCTCTTCAAAGACCTTTTGCAGATGCCGCCCGGGTTCAACGTGCAGACCGCCGAAAATCTCGGCGTACATGCGTGCCACGCGTGCGGGCGTTTCTTTCAGACCGTCGCGATCCGGATTTTCTCCCACAGAAAGCAGGATCTCCCGAACCGCTGCTTCGATACGCGGCTGATCCACAACGCGGGCTTCCGGAGGAATTGCTCCTCCAGCGAGAATGTTGTTTATGTCAGTCATTGAGATCCCAGACGGTCAAATTATCGACTCCGTGTCCGCAAAGCACGACAACAGCCGATTCTATGGTTCTCATTCGATCCGAACACCATAAGACTCTGTGAATCGCTGGAACGGGAAGAATTCGCAGGAACGGAACGATTTATCTGCGATGCAGTCGAAGGTTCGACATTGCCACTGTGGATGCCGAACTTGCAGGCACGCCGTTCGGAATGGACGTCACCTGGCGTTCGATCGTATCGGGTGGCATGAAACGATCCAGACGCGGTCGAAAAACCACAAGCAGGAATAACGGCATATACCACTGCGCGTACGTACCTATGTCATCCGGATACCACATTTGAGCGGCAACAACCAGCGCTGTTGAATTCGCCAACAGGTTTTCAAGATTTCGCGGGCGAGGCAATACCGTCATGGCCGTCAGCATCACAAAGAATATCGCCGCCATAGGGATGCGGATAAACAGATGACTTACGGAAGTCGGTGAAACGCTCAACGTGTCGTCCAGCAGTCGATACACGGTCCAGTTCGTACTGGTCACAACTCGATTAAAGAAAGAATCGGCGTCTCCGGAAATCATCATGAGACAGGCAGCCAATACGGCCACGACTCCCAGCACGGACACGCCAAATCGAATGGCACCCTTCCTCCCGTAAAACACGGCCCACAGCGGCAACAGGAAAACGGCAAAGAACAGTGTGCCACACGCCAATCCGAGCAGCACGCCGGCGATTGTTGGCTTGCGGTAACTGGCGATCGCCCAAATGAGGCATGCGGCGGGCAGAACATGGCTGAGCTTATGCACATTCGCAGCGGTACATGGCAGCAGCAGATACAGACAACTCATCGCCACACCCAGTTGCAAACTGGCAAAGTGCTGGCGTCCGATGTACAGCAATCCGAGGATCACGACCAGGTGTGCCACGACGACCAGAATTCTCGCAACGAGCAACTCTGTATCACGAGTTTCACCCGTGTTGACCGACACAGAATTCGGCAACGTGCCGGATAACTGGGCCATCGCCGCCCCACCCGCCGCGATGAGTGTTTCCGTCGGTGCCGGTACGTCACCCAGCACTTCCGTCCGGCTGACGTCCACTTCGCGCCGCTGCAATAACGCTCGACCATGTTCGATGGCTTTGACGTTTGTCACCGGAGCATCCTTCATAAAAACGCCAACGGCCAGAATCGCGAACGCCGGAATGCACAGACACGTAAGCCCTGCCGAGTTCAGATTCTGATCCAGTCGCGGGCGGCGTGTGAGCGATTCGTCGAAGAGTAATCGCAGCACGAGCAACACAGCCAATGCCACGAGTGCCAGTGAACTCCAGGTTTCAAACGGATGTTTCACCGAAACCAGCGGACCATTCTCAGGTTGCGGGAGTAACTCTGCGACCGACACAGAAACGTCCGCCACCGGGGGATACGGTACGTTGCGATAATGGCTGTTAACGACGACTGCAGCAGCGATCAACAGCGTGAGCAACAGATCCAGATTTCGGATCGTCAGCGCGCGTGAAAAACGAAAATACACTGCGATGACAAGCAGCGAAGCATATGCCAGCCACGGAAGGTCCGCGACGGGTGCTAAAGGAAATTGTGTGTCCATCGCTTAAAGCGTTCGAACGAACGTCACCGTGATTTCAACAGGACGAATCCTTGCCTGGTGAGAGTGACAGCCGACCAAACAAAACGCGCAGCAACCATGTTGCGCGAACCCGGAAAACTTCCGTCCCCACGGAAGCCATGACAACCAGGTTAAGAGCGAACAGCCAGAATACACCCTTGACGGGTTCAATTGACCGCAGTTGCCTCAAACCCAATTGCAATGCATACACATTGGACGCATTTTGCGGTCAATTGGCAACCGGTTGTTCGCACATTTTGCGAATCCTGTGTGGAATTTCGAAAGTCGCCGCATAAGTCTTGACAAGCTGTAGTGCTTTTGTCGGTACGGCGGACTTTTCATGCGGGATCACAGAGATCCTCCAGGACCACCGGGGCCCTTGGCACCGCCACCTTTTCCTTTGCCTTTCGAGCTTCGTCCGCCGCCGCCGCCGCTTAAGGCGCTGCCGCCTCCCATGCCACCTCCGTAGCCTCCCATCATTCCGCCCATCATTCCGCCACCGGTCATTCCTTCAGCCCCACCACCGGCGTTGTCGTAAATTCCAGTGGCGGCAGCGTTGGCGTCTTTCTTCAGGTGCTCGTAGAGTTTCAAAATGTCCTGGTAATACTTGGCGTCCATCTTCTCATCGCGAGGACGACCGCCGTTGGCCACGGAATCTCCGACGTAACGAGTGACGATCGCACCGTTGCTGTCAACGACCGTAATTCTGTCTGAAAGCGGTTTCTGACCACGCATCGAATCAAGCAGAGATTTCAACTCCGGGTTTTCGCCACTGTTAGGTTTAATCGAGGGTGTGATCGAGGCGAGCAAGTCAGGCGATTTGAATTCGACACTCTGAGTCTCCACAACGGATTTGGACAGATCCACGATTTCAACGTCTGACTTGCCACCGATTCGCGAACCGACGCGTACCACCAGATTCGCCATCGCAGGTGTTCCTGCTTTTTCGTTTTCATAAAACATTCCGACCTTCACCGTCTGCGGATCGTCGGCACGCTGTGTGTAGTATCGATACGACTGAGGAACGTACGCCGGAGGCGTTGGTTCACTCCACTCGGAGAAAATAGTGGCCTGCGTACTGTGTTCCGGCTGTTCAAGTTGATCCACCGGATAATTGAAATTTGGATTCTTCATTTCCAGCCGGACACGATAGATGTACGTGTTGCCGCGATCACAAGTGAAATCCATAAATCGCACCAGTAGGAGTCGACCTGTGGACATGGACCTGTTGATGAGCTTCTTCAATTCGTCTGCGTCGTCGTATTTCGATTTCCCCCTCTGGTCCTTACCGTCTTTCATCTCGTCGAAAAGATCTTCTGTCAGCTTCGATGTATCATCCGCATCAAACGCATTGTTCAGTTCTGAACCATTCAGCATGAAGCGAGTAAAACCAGCCTTTTTTGTCTGATCGGGTCGCATTTTCTTGCGTTTTTCGGATTCTTCGAGCAGTTTTGCCAGATACCGATTGATCAGATCTTGTTCCACTTCGTCCAGTTTAACATCGTCCAGCATCTTGTGAGAGGCATTCGCAAGCGTCCACTTCCCGGCAGCACGACGCAGAAGTGGCATCGTCAGTTCGCTGCGTGTCACGCCCGGATTGACCACATCAAGGTCGAAGGCCAGAGACTTTTCAAGGATTTCACCGATCTCGTCAGTTGAGACACTTTCCCATTCACCTGACCATTGTTGTTCCGTTCCCGGTCCAGCTTTCTTACGCTCGATTTGAAAGCCTACAAAGTCGATGGCACGAGCCGCCTCCTTCTCTGGCAGATGCAAAGATTGAGAAAGTGAGCGAATCTGCTCCAGAAGCGGAAAAATCATTCGCACAGATACGCCACTACGGAAACGCACTTTGCGTTCCACTGACATCGACCCCAAACCGCCGAGGCCGCTATAGCCGTCCGCTCCGTAGCCGCTCTGACCATACCCGCCGGCTCCCTGTGTTCCCATTTCTCCCGCCATTCCGCCACCCATTTCTCCCGCCATTCCGCCCGCCATTCCGCCAGGACCACCTGCGTATCCGCCAGGGGCTCCAGAGATTCCTCCGGCAGCGCCTGCGCCGCCGAGACCCGGTGAACCTGCAAGTCCTCCGGGAACTCCTGATCCACCAAAACCCGCTGCGCCACCAAGTCCGGCACTTGCTTCACCAAACGTGTTCGAGACGTCTTCACCAACGTCCGATTCCTTTTCTTCTTTTGTTCCAGTGCCATCCATTGAATCTTCATCTTCAACTGCATCCTCCGGATCAGGTTTTTCAGCCATCACGAACTCGACGGGAATCGATTCAGGATGAATCGGCGCAAGCACCACGACTGCCCCGCGGCGTTCTCGTGCAAGATGAATCGGTGCATTCCAGGGCTGCAATGTTGAATACCGGTCCTGGTCTTCTGTTTCGGACTGCATTCGCTCAGCCAGTGCAAGCACATCCGGTGTATTGTCGAAGGCAGTTCTCTTGTCTTCGGTGAAGGGATTCGACTGCCATGCTGATCGCGTCTCATCAGCCACCTTTTTCAGATCCTCCGGGTGTTTCGATGATGGTGACCAACTGGCGGTTGCCAGCCCGGTCAGGCCCAGCAAAACAATCAGCCCCGCGCCGATCTTTTCTCCGTGGTTCAGCAGAATCGCCTTGAAATCAGAGCTTTTAAATTTTGCCATGACGAGAGTCCTCAGATTGTTTTATTCATTGCACTCGACGTGCAACAGAATTCAGATGTGGATCACGAATCGAGTTGTATTGAAAAACTTTTAAGGTGCCGAACCGC
>JAYTAK010000563.1:0-1613 GCA_043737515.1 Candidatus Kuenenia sp.
TTGCGTAAGTCTCGGACGAACCCGGAATTCGTCCATGAAGGAAGAACACAGGGCTCTGGCTGAAAAAAAGGCCGAACTCGTTGAACTTCGCGTTGATTATATGCGCAAGCGGCCGGATATCGGGCTGCTGCTTAAAGACCGACCGACACCTGTCGTCGTCACATGCCGTCGTCGCGCGGATCGAGGCCGCTGGTTCGGCACGGAGGAGCAGCGACTCATGATTCTGCGGGAAGCGATCATCGGCGGGGCGGAGTATGTTGATCTCGAAGATGACGTCGCGAAGTCCATCCGACGTTACGGCACGACGAAGCGGATTGTCAGCTATCACAACTTCGAAGAGACGCCGCTGGAGTTGTACGATATCCATCGCCGTCTCGCGCAGTGTGATGCGGACGTCATCAAGATTGTCACGATGGCAAATTCGCCGGTCGACAATGTCCGCATGCTCGAAATGGTAAGTGCCGCCGAAATCCCCACCGTCGGCTTCTGCATGGGCGAACTGGGCACCATCAGTCGGATCCTCTGCGGACGAGCGGGTTCACCGTTCACATATGCCAGTTTCAGTCGCGAACGCGAGCTGGCTCCCGGACAGTTATCGTACGCCGAAGTCCGCAACCTGTATCGATACAACAAGATTACAAAGGACACACAGGTGTTTGGGGTGATTGGTGACCCGATTGCACAGAGCAAGAGTCCGCTCATTCACAACGCGGCGTTTCGTAAGCTGGGTATTGATGCGGTCTATCTGCCGCTGCGGATTCCTGCCGATGTGCTGTTGCCGTCGCTGAAAGAATTCGAACGTCTCAAAATCAGCGGCTACAGTGTCACGATTCCTCACAAGGAAGGCGTGCTGCAGTTCTGCGATACGATGACCGATGACACCGACTCGATCGGTGCCGCGAACACGCTGTTCCGCCATGAAGATCAGTGGCTCGCAACAAATACCGATGCTCCGGCGGCGCTGGAAGCCATTCAGGACGGACTGAAGAAATCCGGCGGTGTTACGGATCTGGTCGGTCGAAAAGTGCTGATCCTCGGAGCGGGCGGCGTGTCACGCGCCGTCGGGCATGCCCTGCTGAGTGCCGGAGCCGCAGTCTCGGTGACGAATCGTTCGCGTGATCGAGGCCGAGCGCTGGCGGCAGAACTCGGTTGTCAATATGTGTCATGGGAAAACCGCGGCGCGGAAACGTGCGAAGTGCTGATCAATTGCACGTCGGTCGGAATGCATCCGAATCTGGATGAATCGCCGTTCGAACAGCATTGGCTGGGAGATTCGACGCTGGTGTTCGACACGGTCTACAACCCGGAACAGACGTTGTTGCTCAAGCACGCGCGGGAACGCGGCTGTCCGACGGTGAGTGGCGTGGAAATGTTCGTGCGGCAGGCAGCGAAACAGTTTGAACTCTTCACCGGTCAGGTGGCGCCGATTGACTATATGGCCGAAACGCTGCGAGTTTCCACTTCGGCGGCGCATGCGATCATCAGTCCCGCCGAAGCTGCTCCGGTTGTGAAACCAAAAGTCGTTTTGCGTCCGATCATCGAACTGGAAGACGATGACGACCACGACGATGACGCAGAAGAAGAAACTGGCGACTCGGCGACCGAGTGAGGAC
>JAYTAK010000564.1:0-3873 GCA_043737515.1 Candidatus Kuenenia sp.
GCCAGGAACGACGTAAACTGCAAATGTCAGGTGTTAACCAAAATACGCAACTGCATTCCGGAAGACTTTGATCCCGTCGCCTTCACCCTCAGGCCACGGCGAGTCCACTGAGGATGTTGTGTTGCAAAGAGATAGCGTTCCGGGTGCGGCATCAGGCCGAGGACTCGGCCCGTGGTGTCGCAAAGACCCGCGATGTTGGCGATCGAGCCGTTTGGATTCTCCGGTTCCGGCAGCAGTGCAATGCGAGTCGGGTCGCCGGTCGTCTTCATCATTTCGTCAGCCGCTGGTGACCAATAACAGGCGGCGAGCTGAGCGTTCTCACGAAGCTCATCGAGCAACTCAGGATGCTTCAGTGCGATGCGGCCTTCGGCGTGAGCCATTGGGACGTCGAATTCATCAATGCCCTTGAGAAAGACGCTGCTGCAGGATGTCACTTTCAGTCGCACCCAGCGGTCTGTGTAGCGGCCATTACTGTTCCATGTCAGCGTGACCTGGTCTTCCCACGTTTTCTCCGTCGGGCTCTCGATGCCGCGTCGCATGAGCAGGCCGGCTTTCAGAATCGTCTGAAATCCGTTGCAGATGCCGAGCACCAGTTTGTCGGCCTGCAGGAATTCTCGCATGGCTTCGTTGAGTTGCCCTCGAAGCTGCCGAGAAAAAATCACGCCGGCACCAAGGTCGTCGCCGTAGCTGAATCCACCGGGAACACACAGAATCTGGTACTGGCTGAGTTGACCGGGATCTTCGAGCAGCCGGAAAAGATGCACGCGATCTGCCGACGCACCAGCCAACTCAAACGCATGCGCTGTCTCAACGTCGCAATTCGTTCCAGGGGCTCGCAATACACAGACTCGAGGAGCAGCCATGAGATTCAGTTCGGATTCAGTAAGGGGGTGATTTTCAGCGTTTTCGTTGAGGTGAGCGGCAAAAATGAACATACCATAAATCAGCCGGAACGCATTAGCGTCCGGTTCTCCGTGAAACCGTGGGCCAGCGTCCAATAGCTGATGGAATGGTAAAATATGAACTGCTGCTCGCCCTAAACGACCGGGTCACCAGACCCATGTCAATTCGGTTCCCAAACGGTTTTTACCACCGATCGTGTTCAATTTCATCCAGTTCAGCAATCCCGACCGTGAATTCTCGCCTGCTTTGCTCTTTTGCTTCAAAGTGGGGTAAACTTCCAGTGGATGGTGAAGGCCGGGAAGTGGAAATCCGAAGGCCACATGTCGCTGGATGTTCGCAGTCACAGCGAGTTGGATTTGACCGGCCAGTATGTGGTATACTTATCGCATGAATACCAGGACCCTCAACGAAGTCGAAATCTGGACCGGGGTGATCAATCCCGACAGGCACGATATGTCCCCACCGGAAGCGAACGCGGTGCTTCGTTGGGCATTTAATGACGACGCGAAATCGAAGATGGACGAACTCGCGGAACGCAACGGACGGGGTGAGCTTTCTGAATCTGAACAAGAAGAGCTGGAAGCGTACGTCAACGTCGGGCAGGTCGTCGCGATTCTTCAGGCAAAAGCTCGGTTGTCATTGAAGCATACCACAGGGAATGGCACTTCATCTTGACTCGCAGGCTGGAATACGTCGCGTTGGGTTTCCTTTTTGACAGCAATGATGCACCGCAATAGAATGTGCGACTCTCATAAGGAATTTGCGATGACCAGGACATTCCCAACAGAACTGAATCAATTCATTCAGGATGAACTTCAAACAGGTGGCTATGCCGATGAAGACGCTGTGCTGACAGCTGCATTAGAGGTCTTCCGCGAAGTCCGGCAGCGGCATGCGGAATTGCGTGGTCGAGTGCAGGAATCACTGGCACAGATGCACGCTGGAGAAACGACCCCGATGGATATGGATGAAATTCGACTATCGCTGACGAATCGCCTTGATCAACAAAAAGGCTGAGCTGGATGTCCAACGTCCGTAAGACCGCAACGGCGGAAGAAAGTTTGCTGGACATTGGAGCCTGGATTTATCAGTCCAGTGGTAGCATTGAAATTGCTCTCAAAGAATTGGGACGTATTGACGCAAAGGCACGCCAGTACGCCAATCAACCGATGATGGGCACGGCTCGCCCCGATCTTGGTGAAAGCGTACGCTGTTTTACTGTCGACAGTTTTGTTGTGATCTATGAACCGGCTGACGACGGGATCACCATCCTGCTGGCCATTCACGGTGCTCAGGATGTGCCGCGTGCGTTTCAGAAACGATTTCGGTAAGAGAATCACTTCGGTCAGCGTCAAAAGGGCGTCAAAAGGTGTTAGGAACCGAATTTGCCGTTTTCACTGATCAAACAATGGAAACGGTTCCTAACACCTTTTAGAAATCGAAAAAGGGGAATCGAAAAAGGGGAATCGAAAAAGGGGACATCGAAAAAGGGGACATCGAAAAAGGGACATCGAAAAAGGGACAGAAAAAGGGGACATCGTACTTTACTTGAAAAGTAGAATGTCCCCTGTTCATTCCCCCCTTTTCATTCCCCCACAGTGTTTTACGCAGTCGGCATGATGTCGTGGCAAAACATGGTCGGATGATGAAGTTGCTCAGAAATGATGGATGTTGTGTCCGGCTCGGAAAGACAAGGATGGCAAACTCGTGTCGCCTTTTCTCTGTCAACTTTCCCGCTTACATTGCCGCCATGCCACTTGACCTTGAAGACACAATCGTCGCACTTGCCTCACCGCCCGGCCCGGCGCTGCGCGGGATTGTGCGGGTGAGCGGCGCAGAAACGTCGGACGTCATCGCAAAGCTTTTCAGGCCGGATGAAGATTCTGCAAACTGGCGCATGACGAAGTTGCCTCGACGGTTCACGGGGCAACTGGACTTGGCTTCGATCATTGTTCCTGTGCCCACGGCGCTGATGTACTGGCCGACGCGACGCAGCTACACGGGCCAGCCGATGGCAGAGTTCCATCTCAGCGGATCAGTGCCTCTGGTCGAAGCCACGCTGGAACATCTCTGCGAGAACGGTGCTCGACTCGCGCGGCGCGGGGAATTCACGATGAGGGCTTTTCTGTCCGGGCGTATTGACCTGTTGCAGGCGGAAGCCGTGCTGGGGGTCATTGAAGCTACCGATCATGACGAACTGCAAAAGGCCCTTTCGCAACTGGGCGGACAAATCACGTCGAGGCTCAGACAATTGCGAATTGACCTGATCGCATTGCTGGGCGATCTGGAAGCCGGCCTGGACTTTGTTGAAGAAGATATTGAATTCGTCACGAAGACTGAGATCGCCTATCGCCTGGATGCGGCTCTGGTGCTGCTCAACCAACTGTCCGATGTATCCGCCAGTCGGCTGCCTGCTGGCTATCGGCGTCGCGTCGTGTTGGCGGGGCTTCCCAATGCAGGCAAGAGCACGCTGTTCAATCGACTGATCGGCCAGCAAAAGGCCATCGTATCGCCGATCGCCGGAACAACCCGCGACTATCTGACGGCGACGCTGCGGCTCGAGTCACTGGAAGTTGAACTCATTGACACTGCAGGCTGGGAAGACGCCGCAGATTTGATCATGGAACGGGCTCAGGAACTGCGTGCGGAACAAGTGTCTGCGTCCGATCTGGTCGTGTGGTGTTCGGCCGTGGATCTTTCGGATGAAGAGAAAGCTGAAGACGCAAGGTTGAGGCAACTGGCTGCTTTGCGATGTCCCACCGTACTTGGCGTCACAACCCGCTGCGACCTGCAGTCGGATTCTCAATCGGCAGAGGCAGGAACGAGCCTCCGCATCAGCGCTGCCAACGGGGACGGAATTGAAGCATTGCACACAGAATTGCGGCAGCAACTCGCAGGTTCACGGTCCGCACGCAGCGAATTGCTGGGAACCACGGCGGTTCGCTGTCGAGACAGTTTACAGCGCACGAT
>JAYTAK010000565.1:0-1610 GCA_043737515.1 Candidatus Kuenenia sp.
ACGCCCTTGCTCTTCAGGTGGTGGTGGCTCCGGCGATGCCCCTGACGGGACTTCGACGTGCGTCGCTTCGGTACTGCCATGACGGATACTCGTGTTCGATCTTCGATTCTGTCAGATTCGTCATGATAGAAATTCGCGATGAGGCGTCAAGGAGCGTACGGCTCGTCCGGGGACTTGAAGCGTACTTTGAAAAAGCGAGGCTGAAGAAAACTTGACCCGGTCCGGGTTTCCGTTTTCACCGAAGGCGCGAGGCAGGGGCGTTCTCACTTCGCGTCCACTCACGCTCTTGTTCGGTATACTCGACGCCGTAACGCATCAGGCTCCTCCACCCGCTCCCATCTTCGCCACCTTTTGCGCAGCTTGGCCTTGACTGTCACGTTACGCAACCATATGCTTCTGATGTTGTAAGATTCAAATGTTTGAATCTTATCACTTAAAGGCCGAAAACCCATGCCTCACCGTGTTCTGGTCACAAAGGAACTCGCCGAGTTCTTGGGCGCTATTTCGCATCCGCATCGCATCCGCATTATCGAAGAATTGCGGGCTGGGGAGCGGGATGTCAACTCGCTGCAAGAAGCACTTGGCATTAGCCACTCCGGGGTATCGCAACACCTGATGGTAATGCGTGCGAACCGGCTCGTTTCTGAACGGCGGCAGGGACGCCGAGTTTTTTACCAGCTACGCCAGCCTGAAATCGCCAGTTGGTTGTTGGAAGCGACCCGGTTCCTCGAACGAGGAACCGCTGCGGCAGAAGAACTTCGGAAAGCGATTGGTATGACTCGTAAGGAATGGGGCGGAGACTGAGGTTGTGACCGTCGTCGAAGTTTCACACGATTGACCGAATCCGGCACTGACTTTGGAGGCAACGAGGGGCCATGCAAAAGTTGATCGAGGGCGTCCACCAATTCCAGAACGAGAACTTCCGCCCCCTGCAAGGGCTGTTCGAGCAGTTGGCGAAGGGACAGAATCCCGAAACCCTGTTCATCACCTGTTCCGACTCC
Source organism: Candidatus Kuenenia sp. (assembly GCA_043737515.1). GTDB lineage: Bacteria > Planctomycetota > Planctomycetia > Planctomycetales > Planctomycetaceae > SXXK01. The sequence continues at coordinate 1,002 of JAYTAK010000565.1, forward strand.
CGTATCGACCCGACCCTACTCACCAAGTCTCGGCCTGGCGATCTGTTCATTCTCCGCAACGCCGGGAACATCATCCCGCCGCACGGTGCGGGCAACGGGGGTGAAGCGGCAACTATCGAGTTTGCCGTCGCCGCCCTCGGCGTCAAGGACATCATCATCTGCGGCCACTCCCACTGCGGAGCGATCAAGGGATTACTCCAACCCGAGCAGGTCGCTTCGCTCCCTGCCGTCTCGTCTTGGCTGTCTCACGCCGAGACCACCCGCCGCATCGTCCGTGACAATTACGGCCATCTCGACGGGGATCGTCTGCTAACGGCAACCGTCGAAGAAAACGTGCTGGTGCAGCTCGAAAACCTGCGGACTCTTCCAGCCGTGGCGTCCCGACTGGTGCGGGGCGACCTGTTCTTACACGGTTGGGTGTACAAGATCGAAACCGGCGAAGTATTCGCCTACGAATTGGCGTCGGGTCAGTTCGTCCCTCTGGCGAAGTACAATCCTCCGACGACCGGGGCCGTGAGCAGGATTACCCGCACGATCTGAGCCGACCGTTACCGGAGGGGCAGGTTTGGCGAACGACAAGCCGATGTCGGAGAAGGTCAATTCATTCAA
>JAYTAK010000566.1:0-8835 GCA_043737515.1 Candidatus Kuenenia sp.
ACAGGGAGTCGAACTTCGCTGCAGCCATGATCCGCGAGTGAAAATGTGGTCGGACGCCGCAATCCTGGCGGCTCGTACTGATTACGACGTCTGGGGGGCAATTCAGTCCAATGTTCGGTCGAGTGGACCGTATCGCCATCAATCCAAAAAACCAGGCGTTTAACCGGGAGGATCATTGGAATTTACCTGGGTGGGCAGTGTTTAATGGGGCCGGGTTGCAAACGGGATTCGCTTCAGGGTTGACTGCTGCAGGTGATCATTATGGCTAAAGCAACGCGAAATGAGAGTGGGCTTGTTCAGTGGCCAACGGTTCGACTCGATGAACTGCGGGAAATCGAACGCCGTCGCGAGGCTGCGGGAGTTTTGCCGCCGGACACGAGCAAGGACGAGTCTGACTCGAAACGCCCCAAAGACGAAAAAGGTGAAGGTAGCGACGCCTCGGATCAAAGATTGCACGACCTTGCCGGCGATTTGGTTGGACTGGCGTTTTCGGGGGGCGGGATTCGTTCGGCGAGTTTCAATCTGGGTTTGCTTCAGGCGCTGCAGGAAAAGGGCGTCCTGCGGCACGTGGATTTTCTCTCGACCGTATCTGGTGGCGGATACATCGGAAGCCATTTGTCGTCGTTGGTGCTGCGAGAAGACACCAGTATGGAGAAGGGCAAGTTTCCGCTCCAGGAAGAGCCCGGCGGAAAGCAGCCTGCCCGAGTCGTTCAGTTTCTGCGCAACGGGCGTTACATGGTTGCGCATCCCTTGCGCTTTACCGGAGCGTATCTGGTCGGAACACTCCTGAACAATGTGGTCGTGCTGTCCGGCATCCTGGCGATCTGCACGCTTCTCGCTCTGCTATGGAGGTGTTGTGACGTTCCGGTCGTGGTCGACTGGATCGAGTTCGCGACATCTGGCAGAGCCACGGATTTTCACCGGGCTTTCATTCCCGCTGCTGTCTTTGGACTGCTGTGGCTTGTGACAAGGATTTACACGTCCTACACGGCGAAAGGCCGCAGCCTTGTGCCCACCGTTTTTTTTGCTGGTTTCGTAGTCTTCATCCTTGTGAGCATCGCGGTGCTTCTCGGCAACGGAGACATCAACGGAATCGAAGTCGTCCACAAACAGTGGGGTGGCGTGATCTGGGTTCTGGCAGGCGTGTTGTTGGTGGGCTTGATTCCGACGATGCGTCCATGGCGATTACTGCAGAGCGGAGTCAGCGTCAACAAGAAATCCGACCAGTTGATATTCAAGATTACCAGCACGGCCCTGCTGGTTGGTGTCCCGCTGGCCGTCGTTTATTACGTCGGTCGCGAAGATTGCTCCGGTTTTGGGGCAACGAGAACTGAATTGACCGTCAAAGACATTCATGACTGGTCAATCGTCGCAGAACTTGAGACACCCTCCGAACGTGCCACTCGAGATGCCGATTCCAGATTGATGAGAGGGCAGCAGACAATGTCCATGCTGGCGATGCTTCCGATTCCGGCTGTGGAACCCGGTTCGCCGACATTGGAGACAGGTACGCCGCAAAATCAGGACTTAAGTACTCTGGCAGATCGCCAGGTCGCAGATTTTAGTGACGATGAGTTCGCGGGCTTAAAAGAAAGCCTGGCAGTTTACCTGATCAAACGGGCGATAGGATTGAAAGAATCCATGAATCAGGATGAACGGGAAGACCGGCCAATCAGTGTTCTCCGGTGGAACGAACTCTATCTCAAAAACCTGGAGGCATTTATTGCTGGCTTCAGCGATGAGCAACTTGGCGGAGCCGACTTAAAGAGTCAGTTCGTCAAACAACTGCAGAGCGCCACTAACCAGAAGGCGATTCAGGAGGAATTCGTCAAGAGACTGAATGCCTGGATGTCCAGTCAAACCGCACAGCAAAGTGCGACAGAGGACGTACTCAGTTGGAGGTTCTGGAACGACCTTGAAGCGAAAGAAGATCGATTGGATGATGATGCGGAACTGGCACAATATGAACGCAACGTGAATGAAGCAATTCTGGCATATGGACGACTAACACCCAGACAAAAACAATGGCTCGATGATACGGCCACAGCAATCGACGCACAGCGAACTGGCGGCAATGCGGCAGTTGTGTCAGATCCGGACAAACAGGAGTTTGCCAGACTCTATCTTGAAGCCAAATATCCTGAGAAGATTTTTAATCGTCGTCGCAGTCTGCGATCCGTGTCGATCACAGCCGACCAGTGGTGGCGAATGGAGGTCTTCATCGTGTCCCTGGCAGTATTCATTGTCAGTCTGCTGTGGATCGATCCGAACTGGACGTCTGTGCATAACTATTATCGTCGTCAGTTGGCCGAGGCGTACATTGAGCCCGTCAATGGTTTTGGACGCGAGATTCCACTTTGCCGGATGGACACAGTCGCCCGTGGGGCACCTTACCATATTATCAACACGGCGATGAATCTTGTGGGCAAGCGACTGCCCGAGTCTGTGGACGCGACTCGCACTTTCATCTTCACGAGAAAGTACTGCGGCTCCGATGCCACCGACTACTGTCCGACGGACGGCTACCTGGAGGGCAAATACGACCTTGCAAATGCAATGGCCATTTCAGGAGGTGCGCTGTCACCGTCTCAGAGTCAAAACCCCCTGGCACTGGCGTTGATGATGATCCTGAATCTTCGGCTGGGACAGTGGTTACCCAACCCCCGGATGAAGGCTGCATGGCAAAGGCCAACATACTGGCATATTTGTAAGGATCTCCACCGCCCTGCTGAAGAACGGGCCTTTTGTTTTCTTTCAGATGGTGGCCATCGTGAGAATCTTGGACTGGCCCCGCTGTTGAGGCGCCGCTGCAAACTGATCATCGTATCCGATGCTGGTTACGACCCGGACCATACTTTTGCTGATTTCCTTAAGGTCTACCGCACCGCCCGCTCACGATACGGAACACAATTGTTTGACCTCGTTAGCAAGCGATCGATCTCACTGACGGACCTGCAACTGAAGTTAGATAATCTTCAGGACGCAAACCGGAACGCAGGTTATCGCCTGGGAGTCACGCAAAGATATTTTCTGGCCGTCGGAATCAGGTATCATCGTCCCTGCACAGTGGTGAATGACAAAGGGGGTCGCCTGCCGGAGCCGGAAACGGGCGTATTGATTTATGTGAAGCCCTCCATGATTGGAAAAGAGGAAGTTGATTTGCTCCAGCACCGCGTGGAGAATCCGATGTTTCCGCACAACCCGACATCGGAGGTGGCGTACGATGAACAGCAGTTCGAATCGTACCGACAACTGGGTCATCACATTGGAATGGTGATGTGTGATGCAGTCAGCGGCGATGAACTGTGGAACCTGAATTCCGGGAATCGCTGCGAGAGACTGACGTCGCTGCTGACCTTTCGAGCACCCACGCCCCGGGACTTCGGCCTGTGGGCTGAACATAACCGGTTTGCTGCCGGGAACTTTCCCTATGCATTGAAAGCCATGGCATCCGGTGACGACGAAGTTGTTGCTGCGATCACCAAATGGGCCGCGCAATCTGATGATATCGACAAGTCCAGTGGTGCCGAATGGTGCAAGGCCGTAGAAAAAATCCTGGGCGACAAAGCGGATTCATGGTCTTCCAATACCAGAGCCGCGATCACCGAAATGCTGGACAGCTTCAGACACGAAGAGAAGCCACACAATCCTGGACGAAAGAGTTCAGAGTCGAAAAGATAGTTCACCTGTGTGACCAACTGCATTCACAGTCGCAACAGGTTGATCTTCTGAGTCGAGTCAGCTTTTTTTCCGCACGTCAGCAAACTCTGCTTCGACAGCAGCACTGGATCTGGAAAGTGCAGAAGTTTTGGCAACAGTAAGGAGATTGCCATGAACGACAAACAGGAATCGCATGGGAATGATGGGAAGCATGGGAATAATGAAAGTCATAATCCCCATGCTTCCCATAAATCCCATGAACAACGGCCCATCATCCCGCCTCGCGGCGACTATCAAACACTGTTGTCCTATCAGAAAGCAGAAGTCGTCTATGACATCACCTTCCGTTTCGCCCACAAGTTTCTGTCCAAGGGCGACCGTACCGTTGATCAGATGATTCAGTCGGCTCGTTCGGGCAAGCAGAATATTCTGGAAGGCAGCAAGGCGGCGACGACGTCAAAGGAAACGGAAATCAAACTGACCAACGTCGGTCGGGCCAGTCTGGAAGAACTGCTGGCCGATTTTCGCGATTACCTGCGAGTCCGCGATCTTACGATCTGGGACAAGGACTCCAGGGAAGCCTTGTTCGTCCGTGACCTGGGACGGCGGACACCGCAGACATTCGAAGTGTATCGAGAGTTCGTCGAGACCCGTCCGGCAGAGGTGATTGCAAACATCGCGATCTGCCTGATTCATCAGACGAATTATCTGCTGGATCAGCAATTGAAAACGCTGGAAAAGGAATTCGTCGAACAAGGCGGTCTTCGCGAACGAATGACCAAAGCCCGGCTGAACTACCGCAATAAGAAGCCCAGGGAATGATGTCCCATTTTTCCCATCATTTCCCATGCCTCTCATGTTTTGTCAGAAATTATGGGAAGCAGGGGAATCTTGCGACTATCGATCTCATAAATCCTATGAATCCCATTATTCCCATGACAAGCAGCAAATTGACAATCGACAGTGGTCAAAGCACAGCGCCACCCGGAAACACGTCATCTATCTACCATTGTCAATTCGCCCTCGATCGCAGGCTGCAGACCAACACTGCATCCCAAGTGAACGCGGCGACTGTCGAGGCTTTCCGCGAATGTAAAAACGTGGGTGGCCACACATCGTGCAGACTGACGCAGAGCAGTGCCCTGCCGGATTGCTGGCCGGACCACAATCGTCTATTCTTGGGCAAGTCCATTTTTCCGAGGTAGCTCAGTGGCAGAGCATTCGGCTTCCACCCGAAAGGGCGCTGGTTCAAACCCAGCCCTCGGATTTTTGCCTTTTGAGTTCGACCAAATGACACGTTGAGACGACACATCGGAGCAGCCATGCAACCACAACATTCGAAGGGTGAAATGCCGCAAGTGAATCCCGGTTACGGCAAGTTTCAGTTGGCGAAAGCGCTGATGACCAGCGAACAACATACGGATTCCGCGACGCGGACGAGAGCGCGACTTAAGGTTGCCAGGTGGATTGACGTGTTGCAGGGCATGGCGGCGGGATCCTTGACGATCGGTTCGCGGACGCCGGTCGGTGGCGTACCGGCGTGGGTTACGCCGGAAGTAGTCACGGGTGGCTTCGCGACTGGCGGGTTCATGGCCGGCGGCGAGATTCAGGAACACGAAAGAAATCTGCTGAGCGAGATCGAGGTCACGGCGGGCGAAGCTGACGCGCGGCGTAATCTCAATTCGTACTTTCTGTCGGACGCGGGGATCGCTCGGTTGCAGGAGTGGTTGAAGGACGGTCGATTCAGGATTCGTGTTCCGGAAGAAGGGGCGTTGCTCGTCGTGGCTTGGCTGTTGGAGCAAGGCAAATCAGACGCCGCACACGACATTCTGAACGCGATTGCTCCATTCATGGATCGGCTGCGGTTTTATCCCGTTCCGTCGGAGCCATCGCACCAAACTGGAGCGAGGGTCTTTCTCGCTACAACAAGCGAGGTGCGAACGAAGTTGGCGGAACAGCGAACGCCTCAGCCAATGATGGCCTTCCGAGAAGCCGTGTTGGTCTGGCGACCGCATTACGATCGGCTCGTGACGTTGTTTCTCGAAACCGTTGAGGGTGAGTCGCCATCACTGCAAGAAACCAAAGCAGGCCGCACCATCGTCGGCGGCTGGCCGTGCCAGTTGTTCTCGCCCGACTGGCGTGATCGCGCGCAGGACTGGCTCCGTGAATTCGATCGCCTCCGTAAGCAGCATTGCTTGACCGGAAAGCCCGAACGAAAGAAGGAACATTTCGCACAGATCGTTGGTCTCGCGCGACGATGTGCCATTGATCCGCGATCACTCACGGGGCGTGACGTGGGTCGCATCCGGATGATCCTCGCTCACTTTCTGGCGAAACATGGACGCCCCGATTCCGAGGCTTGCCAGCAAATTCGATCAGAGCAGGCGGCGCTCGCCCGTCGTCCACTGCATTCCGAAATCGCGGCAGTTCTCTCGAGTCGGTTAGCACTGTTCCCAGGCGATCATGGTCTCGACGATCCCACGATGCTGACATACCCGGTCACAACGGACGAAGCGGAGATAGCAAAACTTCCCGTCGGAACGCAAGTTCCAAAGACGCTGGCTCGAAAGCTTGAACGCTGCTTGTGCGAGTCGGTCGATGTGCTGGTGGAACGTGGGTTGATCACATCGGGCGAAGTGTTGGCTCGCTTGCTGCCACAAGTCACATCGCAACAGCGCGCCGGCGGGTTTGCTGATTCGACGATGCCGCGTTTGTATGGGTCGATTTATCAGGCATTTCGTCGGCGCCGGTCCCTGCTGCTCTTGAACCTTCAGAGCCAAGTCCGATTGGAAGAGCTTCCGTGGATCGCGGCCGTGGAATCATTCCGCGCCAGGACGACGTCCACGAAACTGGCCGCTCGCGCCGCGCTGGAGGAGATCGCAACTCTCGCACTATCGGCATTCCCGCACGTCATTTTGCCGAACAAGTTGCTGCAAGAGTTCCGGTCACTGGTGAAGGACGCCGAGTTGGACCTGCCGTTGGTTGATGAGTTGGCAGCCGACATCTTTATGGGTGAGTTCTCCGACAAGTTCGTGGCGGCGGCGAAGCTGGCCGCTGAGCTGCTTGATGGAACGATCTACTCGCGCTACTTCGGCATCGACTTCGCGGCGATTCGACGACTGGAAATTGAAAAAGTTCAATCGACGCTTAGCCGCTGGTTCAATCCGGTGAAGCGAGCGAACGCCTTCGCCGAACTCTGCGCCGCGCGAGCCGGTGTTCCGCTGGGGACTTGGCAGCCGGCCACCAACGGCATGATCATTGAGCAACAACAGATCGTCACGACGCAAAACCTCGCGACGCTTTTCGTTCGACTTGAATTGCGCCCCAAGTTGCAGGAACGGCTTCCGAAGATGGCCCGCGATTGCTTTCAATGGATACTTCGGCGGTTGAACACGAAAACGAACGATTGGCATGCGCGACTCATTGCCGTGAAGAATTGCGCCTATGCGTGGCGTCAGATGGTTTTCTTCTTGTCGCTTTTGCCGAAGCAGGAAGTGGATTTGTTCCTGGCATCAGCCGACGAATTGATGCAAGCACAGCCCGACGCATTTCGCATACAATTCCAGCCCGCAGTTCGCGGCCTGACGCTCGCAGCCTCCAATCTGCCGCTCAATGACCCGACGGCAAACCAAATGGGAGCGACGCAATTCCTCGGCTGGTCCCGCGAACGCCATTGGCTGATGCCAGACAAGTCGAACAACGAGTGAAGTCGTTGGATCGTTGAAGTGCTGAAGCAATCGACACGCAAACCGCACGCATTGATTGGGAACCATGAAACGATCTATCACGGTAAGCGTCCGGGGATCCCATTCGTTCCAACGGCGTTCCGGTTCACCGATCCGCTGCGGGGCGGACATCAGCGGCGGGGCGGACATCAGCGGCGGCTTTTTTTTGCGGCGTTTTTGGCGATCGTCGTGTTTACGGTTGGCCACCTGGCATGCCTCTTCGATTCGATGCACCAGCACCTGTTTCGGGCGAGCCGCAGCCCAGCGGTGTGGCAGCATCGCGGTCCTGGCTGAAGGCACGCCTTGCTGTTCCCTGGCAGAGACTTCGTTTCCGCCGGGCTCAGCCCCAATGGCGTGGACTAATAGAAATTGTTCGGCGAGCGGGGTACGTAAGTGCCCTGATATTCGCGTCATCTGGAACAAATCAGGGGATTAACATCCCCCGCTCGCCTCAGTTGCCGCCGGGTGAGCCTGACGGAAAACGAGACTCTTCACCAAGCGATGACACTCACTACGGAATGCCCCGGACGATTTCCGGGCCGATCAGCTTTGTCAGCCAGACCGGGAGTTTTTGCCAGACGGCAATGACCTTGTCAAACTTGCCGCTGTTGGGGCGAACGTCACCGATGTCGCCTTTGCGAAGGCAATACTGCCAGACCGCGGGATATTCCTCCGCACCCCATTGCTGTTTGAACTTAAACGTGCCGCTGTCGTGCGAGCTGCGGCCGAAGTCGAACGCTTTCTGACCGCGTTCGACGCTCCGCTTCAGACAATGCCAGTACATCACCATATTGCACGCTGTATGATTGAATTCCCGGAGCGAACTGGCACTTGGGATGAACGTTACTTCCGGGCCGTGCAGCAAGAAACCTGACGCGATCGCGTGGCCGTACTGAATCACAGAACAGATCTCCGCTGAATCGCCGAACTGCGTCAACATCTCCCGAAACAGTCTCTTCGAAAACGGCGGCGTGCCCAGATCCCGCATGTTGCGGCAAAACACGCTGTAGAACGTACCCAGTTGATCCAGGTGCCCGAACGTGACGCTCAGCGACGCATCGTTCAATGGCTTCTTGACCTGACTGCGAAGTTTGGACTTGAGCCCCGTCCAGAGTTCATCTGCCGTCGCCGGCAATTCCAGACGCATGTGAACTTTTTCGGTGTTGACGGAGTTCAATCGGTTATGTTCGGCACGGCGTTCATGTCGCAGTTCCAGATGTTTCACATTGAGCGAATCGGCCAGGGCGACGGCCCGGTCGATCAGTTGCGATGTGATTTCCTGCGAATCTGCAAGCACGCCGCCGGTATTGAGATACGGCTGGCTGACGAGGAAACTGCCAAAGATCGGCCCCGAAATGTGCATCAGCGGAAGCACGCCGACAATGCGACGATCCTGTTCGATCCACAGAAAATACGGACGATGGCGAAACGCTTTCTCGAAGACCGACGC
>JAYTAK010000567.1:0-3865 GCA_043737515.1 Candidatus Kuenenia sp.
CGTTGCTACCGCAGAGCTTGTGTGTCACAAAAAAATTCTGGCTTCGACACAGAGTCATGGCATGACGACGGACAAGAATGTCCATCCTACGGAATCGCATTGTACCGGTGGGCTGACGCCACACCTGTCGCCGTCCAGGCATCGTATCACGGTGCGATTCAAAAGTCGCACAAAGAATCGTTTGCCGTGGAATTGGAGTTTTGATAGATTTTCGTTCGACTTTTGATGACCCTGATTCCCAGAGGGCGGCTACCTCAAAATGAGTTGGGATGACTGAAATGTTCGGCGAGGATATGATGCGACGCCTTTTCCCTGCATCACTAATGGCGATCGTGCTGATTGCCGTAGCGATGATATGGGACTACCGTCGCGTCGATGCCAAGGACAGGCGTGTTTCCGTGGCTGTTGCTCGGTGCGGCGGCCGAATGAACTCGCTTCCATTCTGGCCACTTGGTACAGAATATCGAATCAGTGTCACACACCCGTGGTCGGAAGAAGAGCTTGAATCTCTGAGCGAGCTCAACACATTACGCGGCTCTGTAGCCGTAGCCTTTGTCGATTGTGAACTCACACAGCATGAATTAGGAATTGCTCGGAAACACTTGAGCAAATGTCACTTGTTTCGAATCTCCAATGGCCAGTTGGCTCCGTGGACATCCGCGACACTCGCCGACAATTCGTCAGCGATCAAACGAGCGGCCTCAAAATGCTATTGCCGGGGAGAGTTATCAACACGTTTTTGGTGTCGAAATCGATTTTCCCGTCCGCAGCTGTTTTCCCGTTGTTACCCGCGGCTCTGAGCTGTACGCTGGCTCCTGCCGGGGCAACCTGTCTCTGGTCTGCGGATGACCATAAGTTGCCGATCACGGGTTTTTGAAATGGAAGCTCGCTCGCGGCAACCGGGTTAGATGTAGTCGTTCGTCTGGAGAAACAGCCCTGCTCAAGATTCCAGATCTGATCCATGAACTGATCGATTCTGGGCGGTGGCCCAGCGATCACCACATGGCCATCCGCCAAAATCTCAAATCGTTGGCGGCACCTGAAAGAATCGCGATTCTAGCACCCGAAGAATCAACGCTGTTTCTGTTGCCGCCACCATTCTTGTCCGTTCGCAAGAAATCCAAACGAAACAAATACTGGCTGCACAACTATTCAGCGCCACATATGATCGATTTTGACTTGGCTGTTGACATTGGAGATTTCGGGCTCGGATCTGATGCTCCAATTCTGCTCGACTACCGCACCGATACTTCAAACCCAAGCGTAATTCGGCTAAAATGGTCGCTCAATGGAATCGCCAATCAATGGGTGCCCATGGCTGACAGTATCCAGCACTTCGTGGATGTCCTTGGTTTGTAGAATCTTCCGCGAGGAAACCCGACGAACAATGCCGTGAACCGGAGCGGCGAAATCGGGCGGTTTTGAAATGGAAAATCTTTCGTCGCCGCCCGGTTACGGCTGTCGTTCGCCAACAGCATAAGAGCACAGCCAACAATGTCCGAAATGATCTATGTACCGACACGGAATGCGGCACCAGTCATGGTGACTGAGCTACAGAGGCAATTCGATGCAGAAGGTCTACCATGCACACTTGAGGAAGATTCGCCAGACACCTGTTGGATCGTTTTTGAACCATATGAGTTGACTATCTATGCGTCAATTTCCAATGGTGTGGTAACGCTTGCGACTGTCAATGCTGGGTTCAATGATGATCTGAGGATTCATTCCACAGTTGAGCGAGTTTTGTCATCTCTCGGTTTTTCTGCTGATGAAGAGGCTGATTACGTATAGTGTTGATGAACATTGACTTTCCTTTTACGGCAAGTGACGTTTTCAAGTCATTGTCGATCTGTGTAGTTCAATAGCGGCGAAAGTTTGATTGTGCCGGAATCTGGCCTTTTTTTCATATTGCTCCTTGTACGAAAACCCCGGTTTTTACCGTCTCAAAATCCTTCACGGCGTTGCCCAACGGGGCGAAATGTGACCGCATTCATTTCGCCCCGTTGGGGCTTTGATCACTTATCGACCAATTCCTGGGGCGTTGCCCCAGGCTTTCACCTTACGCCCCTTTGGGGCAAAAACACTTTGTTTTCCTGGTTTTTCTACACCTTCACTGGGGCACCGCCAAGCCTAATCCGCAAACCCTTGATACCTGATTAGCACGCATTTCAGAAGCCAACGCAAACCCGACAATTTGTGTATCCGCCCGATTGATGGTGTAGTAGCGAACAGGGTCGAGTGGAGTGGGCATGTGGCGGTGCGGGCCGATCGAGTCGAAGCTCAAGGGATTTGTTAGGAAGGCGGGTGGAGTCACAGGGGTCGATGGCGCATGGGAAACGCATTCGTGGAACACTGCGTTTCAGACCAGTCGATGGCGCGATGACACGGTCAGACGATCGACAAATCCCTTCATTGTATGTGCGATCCTAAGTGAATTGCGGCTCTGTGCCCCACCCGCATTACATGTGTCAACCGGCCCGGATACGCTGAACGAGCAGCCTTCGCAGCGTCATTCAATGTTTTTCCAAGAAAATGCTCACCTGATTCCGGCTCAATCGCAACAAACTCATCCTCATGTTCCGGCTCCAGAAGTGCCTGAAGACGCGCCTCGTAAATCATTTCAGCTTTTTGGACAAATGCCGTAACTTCATCGATTGCCATTTATTGCTCCTGAAAATGATCGTTCTTCGGCATCGTAGCGGAGTTTGCCAGCATGCGGCAATCCCTCAGTGTCGCTAGATCGAGGCGAGCGGCATGCGTCCGCTTGCCGGGACGTCGCGATTTCTCTGCGTTGGCCAGCGGTCTGTTGATTTAAGGTGGGATAAGCTTCCAGCTTGTCAAGTTTTCCAAAAAACATCGAGTTTTCATTCCGCGATGGCAAGCTGGAAGCTTACCCCACGTAGAAATCCAGACTAAATCAACAGACCGCCGGACACGACGGACATGAATGTCCATCCTACGGAATCGCAATGTACCGGTGGGCTGACGCCACGCCGCTCGCCGTCCATGATGAACTGCCGCCCGGTGCGAATCACTCACACGTTGAACAGGAAGTGACAGATATCACCATCCTGCATGACGTACGTCTTGCCTTCCACCCTCAGCTTACCGGCCGCGCGGATGTCTTTTTCTGTCTTGTACGTTTCAAGATCCGGCAGCGTGTAGACTTCGCAGCGAATGAAACCGCGTTCGAAGTCACTGTGAATCACGCCCGCTGCCTGGGGTGCGGTGGCCCCCACCGGGATCGTCCATGCACGAACTTCTTTTTCGCCGGCGGTGAAGTAGCTCTGCAAGCCCAGCGTCTGGTAGGTGGCCCGAGCCAGTGGTCCGAGTGCAGGCTCCGTTAAGCCAACCGACTCCAGCATTTCCTGGCGATCCGCTTCATCCAGCTCCGCCAGTTCGGCTTCCAGCTTGGCACAGACCGGTACAACCGACGCACCGTGTTCGGCAGCGTACTTTCGCACCTGATCGACGAGCGGGCTTTTGCCTTCCAGATCGTTTTCCGCCACGTTCGCCACGAACAGAATTGGTTTCGCAGTCATCAGCCCGATGGCCCGCACGACCTTCTGTTCCTCGTCGGTAAAGTCGGCACTTCGCAGTGGCTTGCCGGCGTTGACAATTTCCAGACATTTTTCCATGACGACGGCACGCTGCTTTGCGTCCTTGTCGCCGCTCTTTGCCGATCGCTGAGCTTTCGGCAGCGAGTTTTCCAGCGTCTGCATGTCCGCCAGCATCAATTCCATTTCGATGACTTCGATGTCAGACAACGGATTAACGCCGCCACCGACATGCGTGACATCCTCGTCAATGAAGCAACGCACGACCTGCAGAATGGCGTCCACTTCGCGAATATGACTCAGGAATT
>JAYTAK010000568.1:0-1608 GCA_043737515.1 Candidatus Kuenenia sp.
AAACAAAAATGCCGACCCGGGAGACTAAAACGACAGTCGCCGATGGCGGTGGGTATGACGACCATGCAGTCATCGACTCGACTCGGAGAGTCAAGGTACACAAAAAGCCCGGCATCTTTCGATGCCGGGCCTGATCTTGATCAACGGAACGCAGCAAAAACTGCCGGACTACAGCGTCCAACCTTCGCGGTATTCACGCTGGACGTATTGATTGAGGTCAGGCAGGTTGGTGCTGACGAGATTTTTCGCGTCCCACTCGATTCGCTGGCCTTCGCCAGCTCGTACCGCGAGGTTGCCGACGAGAATGGTTTCGGTCAGGCGACCTGCGTAGCCGAAGTTCGACATGGTGCCCGGCTCGTACTCGCCACGGCAGCTCTGGACAAATTCCCACTTCTGTCGTTCGTCCGGACCGCCTTTGAATGGAATTCGCGGCAGCGATTGCTCAGGCTTCTTGAAGCCCTTGAAATCCGGTTCCGGCAGCAACGTGTACTGCGCACCGTAATCGTTTTCCGACAGCAGCATACCCTTACTGCCCACGATCAGAGCGGCACTCGTATACTTTCCACCCTGTTTCTGTTTGTCAATGCGCTTGCGGAAGTCTTCTGGCAGATCCGCGATCAAGTCGTCGGATGGCAGATTGCCGCCGTCGTACCAGTAGAACTTGCAGGCCACTTTTCCGTTGCGTTCAGGGAATTCGAACAGCAGCGAAGACGAACCAGGGTAGGTTTCGTTTTCAAAGATGCCGGGATTCTTGACGGCGGTGACCGCAATCGGGTCCCACAGCTCAAGTGCCATGACAGGCATATTGGTCGTGTGGCAAGCCATGTCGCCCAGCGCACCGGTGCCAAAGTCGGCCCAGCCGCGCCATTTGAATGAATGATAGATGCCTTCCTTGTACGGACGCATCGCGGCAGGTCCGATCCATGAATCCCAGTCCAGGTAATCCGGAATCGGATCTTCACCGAGTGGGCGACCGACGCCCTGCGGCCAGATCGGACGATCGGTCCAGACATGAATTTCCGCCACGTCGCCGATCGCTCCGGATTGAATGACTTCGACTGCTTCACGCAGTCCGTCTTCGGATGTTCCCTGATTTCCCATCTGAGTCACCACGCCCATTTCCGCAGCGACTTCGCGCATCATGCGGGCTTCACGAATCGACCATGTCAACGGCTTCTGGCAATAGACATGCTTCTTCATTTTCATGGCCTTGATGGCCGCTGCCGCATGCGTATGGTCGGGCGTGCTGACCGTGACGATGTCCACTTTGTCGCCGAGCTTATCCAGCATTTCGCGGAAGTCGGTGAACTGCGCTGCTTCCGTGAATTCTTTCGCTTTCTTGGCGAGCGTGCGTCGATCGACGTCGCAAATGCCGACAATTGCAACGTCCTGATCGGAAATATCGCTGCTGTCCACTTCACCCTTACCACCCACGCCGACGCAGGCCGCAGTCAGACCTTGAAGAGCCGATCGACGGGGCTTGGCGAATGATCGCGGAGCGACCCAGAATGCGGTTCCCAGAGCGGCAGTGGTGCCGATAAAACCGCGACGTGATGTTTTTTGCGTCATTGAGCGTACCTCAGGATTCAGGTGGGACAGACAAGTGGG
>JAYTAK010000569.1:0-3859 GCA_043737515.1 Candidatus Kuenenia sp.
CACCAGCAGTGGCGGTGATGTCAAAAATTCGCGACAATTGCTGCGCGTCAATGCCGGTTGATCCGTTCCCGGTAATCGTAATGGTGTCGGTAATTGTCAGTTGCCCCAGCAACAGACTGATGGTCTTCCCGTTCGTGCGCACGGCGTCAAACGTAATCGTATCTGCGCCGGGGCGCCCATTCGCGAGTGCGATTGCTTCGCGGAGCGACAGATCCATGACTCCGAAGTCGCTGTCCAATTCATCTTTGATCGTGCCGACAACGAGCGAACCTGTGAAGAGTTCATAGGCTCCCATATCGACTGTGCCATTGAGTATCCTCGAAAAGATCGATCCGCGTTGATCGGTCGTCAGCGCGGCGTTGGAGTTCGTGACATCCACCGCCAGAGCATTGTTGCCACTGTCAATCGCGAGGCTGCCCGCCTGCAAAGCATGAGTCAACGTCGGTCCGCCACGATCGGCCAGCGGGGCGAGCAGTGGCTGGATGGCAGTCGGTACGGTCGCTCCACCGATGAAGTTTCCGCTTCCATCCGGGGTGCTGCCAGATGTCGCCGTCAGCCCGCTCCCGTTGTTCCGGCCAATGAGACTGTTGGTGACCGTAAACGTATCGTCGAGATCCGCAGACTTTCGGATGTCCGGGGCCGTACCGTTGTCTCCATTCCCCGCGACGATGCTGTTCTGGATCGTGATCGGCGAAGACAAGGTGTAGATGCCACCGCCACTGCTTGATGTGGATTGGTTTTCGGTGATCGTGCTCTGGCTCACCAGCACGACGCCCTGCTGTGTGAAAATTGCCCCGCCGAAGGCACCGACATTGGAAACCGTGTTTCCAGTGAGCGTACTCTGGCTGACGGTCAGGTTGCCAAAGACGGCGAAAATTGCTCCACCTTCCGAGTCAACTCCGGTGGTTGAGTTGTCAGACAGTGTGCTGTTCACAACTTGCAATGTACCAAGGTGCGCGGAGATCGCGCCGCCCTCAGAATTGATTCCCGCCGTGGAGTTTCCGGACAGCGTACTCTGAATTATGTTCAGTGTTCCCTGTCTCGCCAGGATCGCTCCACCACCTGCACGGTTCCCCGTGGTCGAGTTCCCTGAGAGCGTGCTGCTGATCACGGTCAGCGTGCCTGATGAGAGCCACCGCACAGCGGCACCGCCGAATGTCGTGTCTTCAAAGTTGGCACCACTGCCCGTCGTCCTGCCGTTCTTCAGTGTCATGCCTTCCAGAGTCACGTCACCGGCCGAGCTGGTCATCTCGAAGATTCGTGAGTTCGTTTGAGCATCAATGATCGTGCTGTTTGCTCCATTGCCGATCATCGTGACGGTCTGACTGATCACCAGTTGGCCCAGCGTCAGATTGAATGGGAGTCCATTTGTGGAAGGGGCGAATCCAATCGTCTCGATCGTCGAACTGCTGGCGTTCGCGATTGAGATCGCTTCGCGGAGCGACAGGTCACCGGCGCTGAAGTTGCCGTCGGACTCGTCAACGTTTGTGCTGACGATGATAAATGTTCCTTCGTAGGCTCCCATATCGACCGTCGCATTGACGATTCGAGGAAACGAGGCGCCGCGTTGATCCAAAGTCAGCGGCACACTGCCGTTCGCAACATCGACGGCTAAAGCATTGTTGCCGCGATCAATGGCCAGGCTTCCGGGCAGCAGCGCATGAGTCAACGTCAATCCGCCATTGTTTCGGAGTTGGCCTAACCGCGGATCGATGGCGTTCGCACCGGCGCCGCCGATAAAATTCCCGTTGGCATCGGGCGTGGACCCGACGGTCGCTAAACCGGCACCGCTGCCGCTGTTGGTCCCGAGAATCGTGTTGGTAAGGTGAGACGCGTACGGATTTGGCTCAAGACCGTCACGCCTGACCAAATCACTGTCAGAGTTTCCGGCAATGATGCTGTTGTGGAGAGTCACTCCGAAATACGTGCTGATTCCGCCCCCGATAGAACTCGGAGCCTGATTCCCGGTAATCGTGCTCTGGCTGACGAAGAGAGTAGCGCCATTAAAGATTGCCCCGCCGCCAAGACCACTGCTGCCAGTCACCAGATTTCCGGAGAGCGTGCTTTGGCTCACAGACATCAGGCCACTTCCCGATCCGTACTGTGGAGTCGCGATAGCCCCGCCAGCGATGCCGCTGGAGTTCCCGGACAGTGTGCTTTTGCTGACCGTCAAGTTGCCGGATTGAGTGTAGATCGCGCCACCACTGGAGTCTGCCCGATTGCCCGACAGCATGCTCTGATTAATCGCCAATGTTCCGGTCGAAAGCGACCGCACCGCACCCCCACTGAATGACGAATTAACACCGCCAAGCCGACGACCGTTCCGCAGTGTGAGACCATTCAGGGTCACGTCACCGGCCGTATTGGTGATGTCAAAAATTCCCGAAGCTGTTTGGGCATCAATGATCGTATTGGCCGCTCCATTGCCGGTGATCGTCACGGTCTCACTGATCGTCAGTTGGCCAAGTGACAATGCAATTGTCCCGTTGAGCCCCGCACCAAACGTGATGACATCCGCTCCGCTGCCAGCCGCAGACCCATCGACTGAAAGATTCGTATTCGCAGCTTGAATCGCCTCGCGCAGGGTGATTTGTCCATCGACGGTTGTATTGTCCGCCAGACTGGTCACGACGATCGCGGAAAGCATTTCCCGGCTCTCGCACGCCTCCGCCCGAATCGCACAGCGAGATGCACGGCTGTGACGCTTCGGTTTTCCCCGGAATATCCCTGCAAACAGGAACGACAGATGTTGATCTAGAGAACGAGCGATGCGTCGCGTGGGGCGATTCGTCATGAAAGCGTTTCTGATGAGTGATATTTCAAGAGGGTATTACGATCTTACGGGTATTCCAACTGCAGATCCACGCGGATTCTGGGATTTCGTTTGGCCGCAAGCCCCTGGCAATGGTTTCTCGCACGATGTGGCCTGCTCTGTATTCAGAAACAAAACGGTCATGATGGCGATCTCAGCCCATGCCTCCACCGCATCGAAGTCATGAACGCGGTACCGAGACAAATTCCAGTGTGGACTTTTGCAGATTGCGTGATTCAAAAGTCTCGCAGTTCAAGCGGGAAGAACCTCAGTTCTATTTGCCCCACTGGCCTCGTGCCAGTGGACAAAGGTTTGGCAACTAAAACGACAAGAACCGAGGAGGTCGCTCCCCAGCCGATCTTGCAGGCTGTTGATTTAGTGCGACTTATGAGCCGAAAGGCGCTAGCCTCGGTTGTTTTCATCGTGGTTTCCGTCATTGAACCGGGGCTAGCGCCCAACGGCTGATTAAATCAACAGCCTGCTTGAGTCGGTGGAAGCCAGGTTTGCAAACTATGGCCGGTCCTGCGTCAGCGACACTGGCCACAAATCCGCGAAGTTTTCAAACCTGGCATCCACTGGCATGAAGCCAGTTGGAGGCCGGAAAAACAGTGGGGCGGTTCGTTGGTAGTCGCCAAACCGGGTTTCCACCGGCATGAAGCCTGATGGGGAACACTGGATTCGGTTCAGCAAACAATTCGCTCAGGAATTCAACAGCATCAATCCAGAATTCAGAATCCCGCCTCTTTCGACGGACTGGACAGATCGCACCCCATGAACAAATGCCTTGAGCTTCGGCTCAGCGAGTTCGCACCGCCACCAGCCCACTCCGCCCAACCCTGAAAGCTACTCCGCGCTCTCCGTCCGCACTCGCGAAGTCAATGCCTTATTAGTTTTATTTGTTCTGGCATTTCGTCGTGCTCGTGCTCAGCATCGCGGTGCTCGTGCTCGTAATCGCGAGCATGCCGATGAAGCCCCGACAATAGACGAGACGTATCAAATGCATTTGCAACGTATTCGATCGAAAGGCGATAGACATCGAGTCGATCA
>JAYTAK010000570.1:0-8822 GCA_043737515.1 Candidatus Kuenenia sp.
CATGAATAACAACCGCTCACTTAGGACTGGCGCACCAATAAGTGTCGCCTCGTGGTGGATGCTGCCAGCATCCAAACTGACGCTGGCAGCGTCGGCCACGACAGTCATTTCTGTGCCGGTATCTATTGTAATGCTGGCCGTCACGGTGCTGGTGCCGTGGATCGCGGTGCCTTGCGCGATCGCCCAACAGAGCGACGCCGGTCAGGATGCTCAGCCGTCGGAGGAAGCTCATCTGGTTTCGTGGCAGCATTCGCTTGATGATGCGTTGAAGACAGCGGGAAATCGCCGCGCGCCGGTGCTGCTGGTGTTCGGGGCTGAATGGTGCGGTCCCTGTCGCTTGCTGGACGAAGAAATCCAACTCGCGGGAGTTCAAGCGGAACTTGAACGGTGGGTGCCCGTGCATATCGATATCGATGACGATCAGGCGACGGCAAGTCGCTTCGCAATCACTTCGATTCCGGCGCTCCGAATTCTTTCGCCCGACGGACGACAATTGGCCGGGCAGGAAGGTCTGCTGCCGGCTGACGAACTTGTCGCGTGGCTGCAGAAACAACACACGATCGCCACCGGCGCAACGGGTTCGGCGGGTTCGACGGGTTCGACGGAAAAACTCAACAGCGCGACGGTGCATCGTGTGCTCAGGGATTTTTCGAGTCGTGAGGCGACCGTTCGGGAAACCGCGATCAGTCGAGTGCTGACGGTGCCGCAATATGCAGCGGCCAATGTTGTTTCAGAATTTGCGGACGCTTCCCTGGCAGAACGACTGGCTTTTCTGGAAGTTCTGACTGCCTGGCAGGCACCGGTCGAAGGGCTGGACCCGTGGATTCCGGACACTGTGACATCGGAACGAATTTCCGCGCTGGAAGAGTGGGTGACAAAGGAGTTTCCGGATCGGGATCTCGAATCGGCGCTGACAGCTACGGAGATCATTGAAGCGCGACGGCTGTTGCGGTTGCTGGTTTCCGCAGATCCGGCCGCAGCCACCGCACTGCGCGAACAACTCGCGCGGATGGGGCCAAAGGTCCTGCCACTCATTCGGGAACTGATGGCCAGAGAACTCGACGACGATATCAGGGCACAACTTGCGGCGGCACGGTATCGTGTGGCGGCATCGGATGAAATCGTCAATGACTGGCCTGGCGGGATCGAGCGGCTGGCATCGACAGACCACCAGCAACGCATCGCTGCCATGCAGGAACTCAGCAAGCGCGCCAGCCAGTCGGACGAACATCTGCTGGGTGAACTGGTCGCCGATCCGGTTCCGCTGATCCGGGAAATTGCCCTGCACATGCTGGCAAAGATCGATGGCGGGCGAGCCGACGGGCCACTGCTCAAAATGCTTGACGATCCTGATCCGAACGTCCGCGCGGCGGTTTTGAAAACGCTGTCAGAAACGGACGCAGAAACTGGTTTGACGATTGCCTCGTCGAGCATCGTGCCAGCCATCGCAGCGTACATCGGCAGGGAACAGGATATCGATCTGATTGTGCATGCCGTGCGCTGCCTGCGAGTCGTCAACTCGACGCAGTCCGCGTCGGCCATGTTGCCGCTGCTGGAACATGCCAGTTGGCGCATCCGGGCGGAGGTCGTCGAAGGTCTCGGAGCATATATTGCGAAAGAAGGAGCACAGGGGAACTC
Organism: Candidatus Kuenenia sp.; assembly: GCA_043737515.1. Classification (GTDB taxonomy): domain Bacteria; phylum Planctomycetota; class Planctomycetia; order Planctomycetales; family Planctomycetaceae; genus SXXK01. The sequence goes on from JAYTAK010000570.1 coordinate 1,639, forward strand.
AATGTCATCGGAACGCAGCAGCAGCCTTCGCCAGATTTGCGCGGCTGTCGTCGCGAAGCTCAACGATGAAGACGGGTTCGTTGTCAGCAAAGTGATTGGTGCATTTTCCGAAGGCCGCAACACCCCGCCCGTCAATATACCCGATCTGCGAAACGCATTGGATTCAGCCGTCAGTCATCACCCTCAACTGGCACGAAATGTCTTCCAGTTTGCCGTCGAACATGCCTGGATCGGTGCTGAGTACAATGAGAATCTTCAACAGTTTTGTCACCACGATGTCACAGAAATCAGAGCCGCCGCCATTGCAGGTCTGGTCGCGCTGCGAGAAGAGGCGGCATTTCCGGAAGTTCAGGCATCGCTCAACGATGCCGAAGACGATGTCCGCACGTCAGCACTCAACGCTTTGGCAAAGGTCATTCGCGAACAGGTTCGAAACACATTGAAGGAGGCGCTGGATCATCCGGAAGCCAATCCTGGCACTGATACCGGCACTGACACTGCGAGCCCCGACAAAGAACCGGCAACCGGGGACGCTGAATTGGTTGTTGAGACACCAGCCCCGGTCTCCGGGCTGACAGATACATTCGCATTGATTGGAGAAGTTGTTTTCGGATCTGACACGCCGCAGCCGCAGGAAGGGCCTGCACTTATGCACAATGCCGTTCAGCAGACTGCAGTTCAGCACACCGCAGAATCCAGAGACATGGCATACCAGCACATGGTCGGGAAACGCACGCTGCCGAACACACTGTACGAGTTCGAGCCTGCATTGACGAATTGTTTTGAAAACGGCACTGACCAGGAGCGACTGGCGGCAGCGCGGTGCCTTTCAATGTTTGGAAATGCTGAAGCAGTACCGTATGTGCTGGAAACGACTTCGAATTCAAACGAAGTCGCGGCGACGAAGGAATTGCTGCCAGTCTGGCCGTGGGAATTGCGGAAGAGACTGTTTCACCGGCTGCAAGGTCTGGCCGCAACGCCACATGACCGTGTTGAGGTCGCCGCAGCCATGGCCGAAGACCAGGACCCGCGCGCGGCTCAGGAAATCTGGAACCTGCTTGCCGACGAACGATTGGCGATCTCCGATGCTGTGCCCATGACGCAACCTCTCTGGACCGCGTATTCAGACCACAACATCTACGACATTTCCAATATCGATCCCGGCGTCATCAATCTCGTGAACCAGGACAGTCGCCGGATGATTCTCGAAGGCACATACTGGCAACCGCTGCTTGGGCTGCTGATCCAGAACCAGACCAACAGCCCGGAGATCAGCGAGTTGGCAACCACGCTGGTGTCTGACGCGTCCAGACCTGTCGATCTGCGAGCTGCGGCTCTTCAGTTCCAACTAATCGCCCTGCCGGAAACCACGGGAAAGCCGTCGGCTGTCAGTATGCTGGCGTCGAACGAACCGAGACTTGCCAGTATCGCTTTGAAATACCTGTCGCTGGGAACCGGTGAAATCACCACAGGACCTGGAGGATTTCATATTCGCCCCCAAACCGTAACTCATGTCTTCAGTTCTGATACTATGCCGGCACCGGTGCCGCTGTCGCCCCCGGAGGGATTGACAATTGAGACTCTGCAGCCGTTTCTTGAGACCGTGAATGCCGAGGATGCGGCGTATGCGTCGCACCTGATGGCCTTGCTCAACAACTTCGACGAAGTGCCTCGCCTCATCAATCACTGGCGGAGCAATCCGGATGATGACGCAGCTCAAAAGCTGCTGTATCAGGCGATCACCGTCAGCAACGATCCAAAACATATCCCGGTGCTCGAAGAACAGTACGCAGTCATGTCTCGCTCAAAACGGTCGGCCAACATGTCAGATTTCTACTGGACGATCCGCTCCATGACGGGGCCGGAAATTCTGGCACTCAGAAAACGCATCCGCGACGAGCAAGGCGCAGATCAACTGCGACAAAGATAAGTATGAAGATGAATTCAACTGGCAAATTTTTCATGGGGCGAATTATGAAATCCTGTAGCATCATCCTGCACGCACTGGCCGTCGTTCTGATTCCGGCAACAGCATTCGGCCAGAACTTCGAGGGACTGCTGGATGCCGGTCACCACGTTGTCGGCGTGGGCACCGCAGAATTGAAACGGCCTGCAAACCAGATGGTGGCCTTGTTTTCGCTGAAAGCCACCGGAACAAGTATTCGGGAAGCCACAGCCGCACTGCAAAAAACCACAGATGAAGCAAAGGCCAAAATTTTGGGACTCGGCGCAAAAGAAGACAGCATTCGAGTGGCCGTCATCAGTCTGGATCAGAAAACTGAGGACACAAGTCGCATGATGATGGCACAGATGCGCGGTCGCCCGGGCATTCCGGTGGCGGATGAAGCTGCCGCCGCAGAGGAACTGGTGACCGTCGCGACGACGATTCGTGCAACATGGAGTCTGGACGAAAGCAGTCCCTCAGAAGCATTGATTTCATCATGGGAACTTCAGAAGACAATTCAAAAAGCCGAAGTGATGCCGAAAGGAACACAGGAAGGACTTTCCCCAGAACAGCAGGAACTTCTGGAAGAAGCCAGCATGTTTGGCAATTCGGGAGATGCTGAAAGCTCCAACGTTCCGGCGTTTGTCTTCGTGAATTCCGTCACTCAGCCTGAACGGGCGCAGTTGCTGAAGGATGCGTATCAGAAGGCCGTTGAGAACGCCCGTGAAACCGCCGGCGTTGCAGGCCGTGCGCCAGGGATTCTCGCCAACATCCGCATCGACAATGAAGACGCAGGCAACGAATATCTTCAGTACCGCTATCAAATGAGCAACGACGAAAAGGTCGGCGCGTTGATGCTGGAATTCAAGTCGGAAAATCCACTGGCATTGATCGGACTGACGCCGTCAGAGCTGTCCTATCAGGTCATTGTCAAAGCCGGATTTCAGCTTGCAGAAGAGAAGTAGCCATGAAGCGTTCAACAAAAGCGTCGCTCTTGAGTCTGGTCCTGCCAGGAGCGGGCCTGTGGTACTGCGGCCTGCGGAAACTGGCCGTCGCCAACTTTTTGCTGGCTGCGGCAATTCCCGTGGTGGGGCTCTCGACGGGCTTTCTTTCTGAACACATTTACTGGATATTTCTCGCGGTCGCGGCGGGCTCTGCCGGTTTTGCACATGCGATGTCAGGTGCTGCAAAGTAATTTCACACAACAGGTTTTGGCATCCCCCAACGTTTCTTTATCGAAGCTGGATTTCATGATTCATGAAGTCGCTGGCGACATCCTACTGACGAAAGCACAGGCCCGTTGCACACTGTGTAGCTCCCGACGACCACTTTGACAGATCCCCATTTATCTCTACACCACGTACGCCAAGAGCCAGCACGCCAATGAACCCGGCATGTTGTGCTTTGTCAAAGCCAGGATATCGGGTTGGGTGGCCGGGGCTGGACTGAGCGGAGCGAAGGAAGCCCCGTGGTTTCGGGCTATCGCCCTCCAACCCCGGCCACCCGAAAACAAAGATTTGCCAAAGCACCAGGTCGTATCAACAGCCAGGGTAAAACAGATTTTCCGTTAAGGATCGGCGCAATAATAACTGTCGGATTTAAGCAGTGGTGCGAAAGTTATTTGTCATAACTCGTTTAACGACAAGCCGCAGGCGACCGCGTGCCCCATCGCCATCGACGCCTCCGGCTTGTCGTTAAACAAAAAAACTTCTGCCTCCCTGCTTACTGAGAAAATTTCCGCGTAGCGACAGATGTCCGCCGACGGAGCGGCGGACCTACGTAGGCGAGCCGCTCCGTCGGCTCGCACGAGACACGGCGGGGAAGCCATTGATGCGGCAGAAGAGATTCGGTTGCGGGCGAAGCCCGAGCCAAAACTATCGGGCTTTCCCGACCCACATGTGTGCTTCTGACGCCAAATCGGGTTTCGCCAGATCTACTTCATTCGCAAAATAGTAGCGTTCAATCTGAGCGATCGACTGAGTCAGCTCTGCATGAGCCTGTGGTGGCATGCCGTTGTTTCTCTCGATACTTTTCAGCAGCGTCAAAACGCTGAAAGGCGTAATGTCCTCGGGCACATGCCACAGGGTTGCGGACTGTGTCACTGTGGATGTGCCTGATCGATACAGGAAATATCCGGCAAGTCCTGCAACGCAGAGAAATGCGACGACGATCGAGCCGATCAACTTGTAGCCGGATGAGACTGGCTGGTCGTAGTTTTGAACGAGCGTTACGGTCTGTTCAACCGCCTTCAGGTCGGCATCGTCGTATCGTTGATAGAAGGTCTCTTTGGGCTCAATTCTGGCAGAGGCAAACTTGAACGTGCGGTCTTTCAGGGCACTGGCGTCGTTGCGATCCTTGAAGGAAACTGTCCAGAGATGCTCAGAAAGCACTGCGGGCTGAGGACTGTCCTGGTCAAATTTTGAGACGGACAACTTGTTATCTTCAACGCTGGTCACTTCGAAATCATCGAGTTTCAGATCCACAAGATCTTCCAGCGGTGGAATCAGCCCGCGACCGACGGCCTTCACTTCCAGGCTCAGTTTCCCGTCCTTTGCTTCCCGCTCGTCAAGCGTCTGCGTCAGGCTCAAGTCACTCAGCGGTCGCAGGTCACCTCGCTCGACACTGCAATCCACGGGCAAGGCAGGTGTCTCTACGGGGAGCACCACATATCCTGTCGTGTCGAGGAAATCCATATCGAGACGCATGGAAGGAATCCGGTCAATCTCCGGTCCGCGCGCTTTCAGGAGGACATAGGCATACGGAGTCACGCGCCAGCCGGGATCGACGTCGGAACGTGAATTGATCGACTCAGGCTCGAACGTCACCGACAGGACTTCGAAGTGTTCATCCAGAGCTTCGCGTGTCGCCTTTTCAAATTTGTCGCGGTAGTCTTCATTCGGCCGACCGTTGTTATAGAAGTAGCCGCCGCCGGAATTCTGGTTTTGCAGATATCTCGCAAATCCACCCGATTCCCGTTCAATGGCTTTTGAATGCCGAATGCTGACAAACACGCCGAACGGTTGTGAGTGACCGACGCGCGCCGTTCCGTCAATTTCCGCTTTGAGCTGAATTTCGGTGACCAAGTCACTGTAATAGTCGAAGACCTGCTTCGCTTCGCGGGCTTGATTTCGGTCACCCGTTAGCTTGAGGCCTTCGCGCACATAGCGGAACTTGACAGCAGGGTTGACGGTACTCATGCGAGCGAAAAGATCGTTGGCAAACATGTTGAGGTGCTTCTCCCTCAATTCCTCTGGCAACGACAACATGGCCGCGTTGAGCAGCGGAAACTGTTCCAGCATCGGATTTTTGTCCGGCGTAATTTGCCCGATGGCACTATCACCCAGCGCCGCGTAGAACCAGGTGTTGAACGCTTCGACGCTGTATTCTGACTCTTTCAGTTCCCGAGACCTGGCAACGTAGGCTTCGGCCCCGGACTTCAGAACATCCAGTGCGGCTTTCCGCTGTTCCGTAAAGGTGGAGGACTTCGCCAGATCATTGTTGAAGTTATTCAGATCATGCAGCAGGCTCCCCTTCGTCATCAGCAACTGCCAGTCCGCCGGATGTTTGGTGAGCGCATTCGCGCACAAGGTCAGGGCCGTTTCATAGCCGTGGACGACCTCGGCTTCCATGTCCTTCTGCTTCCGGTTTGTGCCACTGTCCTGCTGAACCTGCGGTGCCCTCCAGACGGTGCTCAGATTGTTTCTCATGCTTTGCAGAAACGAAGCGAGAGTCTCCGGTTTCATGTCCTGCACATTGCCGAAGACAGCTTCGAGGTCATCCTGACGATAGACTTCGGCTGCGCTGTGAACCTTGGTAAACGCAGATGAAATCCACTGCTCGTCAATGTCCTTCAGCTCCAGCGCGCGAATTCGCTGCACCCATGACGCCAGTTCCCGCAGACTCCGTTCCTGATGGCTGCGCGTCAGAGGAATGCCGCTCAGGCGTTCGTTATATCCAAACGAAAACATGTACATGCCTGTGCGACGTCGCTCGCTGTTTGGGTCATGATTTTCGGCCCAGGTCTTCAGGAAGTTCTCCACCAGTTCCCGCGCTTCAACCGGATGAGTCTTTGCCAGAGATTCGATATAAGGAAACGCATGCGTTTCTTCTTTGACCCGCAGATGCAGGCGAGCCGTACAATTGGCCAAGGTGGGATAAAACGTAGGTTCCAAAAACTTGAGCCAGGCATCGGACGGTCTTGCATCAAGCACCTTGCCCGAGGGAATTGCCTGCGGCATGCCGCTCTGCATCTGGCGACCAAAACCTACGGCTTCCTGATTCCAGAAGTAGTTTCCGAATTCATCCCGTTGCATTCTGGGACCGCGACTGGTGCTGGTGTCGTACAGGCTTGAGAAGTTCGCTTCCCGCAGCCAGTTGACGGCCATTAAGTGCAGTGCGGGCGACCATTGGTCTGCCGAATTGCCGCTGTGAGTCAACACGGCTTCGACCGCTGTCTGCTGCAGTTTCAGTGTGGCGAGCCGCTCATCCGTATTCGCCGCGTTCTCATTCATGTTTCTGGCAGCAGCCGATCCGATCCCGTTAAGAATCCTGCGACCGCGTTCAGCTTTTTGAGTAAAACTCTCGGCCAGCCATTTTTGGCCCAGTTCTTCACGCAGTCGAGGCACCAGCATCACAGCCCGGCGAAGGGCTTTCTGACGCAGTCCATCCCGGTCCGACTCTGACAATTCGCCCGGTTTGACTTCGGCGGCTTCGACTGCATTTTCCGTAGTCTTCGGCTGGTCAGCACTCACTGTTCCGGGCGCGGCACTGACGGCAAACTCCGGTTGTGTCGCAAGAATGCTCTGCACCGCCGCCCATGATGCTTCGAGCTTTGCTTTATCCGCATCTTTCGAGTGCAGAGCGAGGAAAGCGTCTGACAAAAGATCGAGTGCTTCGAGGTCAACGCCTGTTTGAGCTTCCTCCAGCGAAGGCAGAAATTCCAGAGCTTCCTCAGCCCGCCCTGCACCAAACAGCAGATGCGCCGCCAGACGATTCGTCAGTTTGTGGTTTGTGGTTTCACCCGCAGTATGCTGCCGCAGTGCTGCCGCAAATGCGTAGTTTGCTTCTCCTTCAGCCTGACATCCCGTGGCGAGCTGCCCCAGTTGCAAGCGGTGTGCCGGCAGGATCGCTGGCAGGGGACACAGCTCCGCAATGGCGATTACATCTGTCGCTCGAATCAGATTCCGTTCGCCGATGATCTGTCCCTCGCGACTTCGGGGAGAATCGGGAGTGCCCAGAA
>JAYTAK010000571.1:0-1604 GCA_043737515.1 Candidatus Kuenenia sp.
GACGTTTATCAACGGCGACTGCACGACACGCTTTATTGATGAAACCCCCGAACTGTTTCTATTCGATCATCGCAAGAATCGAGCGACCAAGCTGCTGTCGTATCTCGCAGAAACGGTTGTCAACGGCAACAGCTTGGTGAAGGGTCGTCCCAAATCGCTCCGCCGCGAACCGGCGATCTCTCCCAGCGTGCTGCGGGGTGTTGATCCGCCAAAGGGAACACGGGACAAGCTGAAGGAACTCGGCGCAGCCGGATTCGCTAAGTGGGTGCTGCAGCAGAAGAAACTGCTGATTACCGACACGACGTTTCGTGACGCGCATCAGTCGCTGCTGGCGACGCGGATGAGAACGTTTGATCTGCTGGCGGTCTCAGATGCGTACGCTCATTACTGTTCCGAAATGTTCAGTCTGGAAATGTGGGGCGGTGCGACATTTGACACGTCCATGCGATTTCTGAAGGAATGCCCATGGCAGCGACTCGTGCAGATGCGCGAGAAAGTGCCTAACATTCTGTTCCAGATGCTGCTGCGATCGTCGAACGCCGTCGGTTATACGAACTATCCGGACAACATCGTGAAGGTATTTGTGCAGGAAGCGGCCGATGCTGGTATCGACGTGTTCCGTGTCTTCGACTGCCTGAACTGGCTGCCGAATATGAAAGTGGCGATGGACGCGATCGTCGATACGGGAGCCATCTGCGAAGCGGCAATCTGTTACACGGGCGACATTACGAATCCGAAACGCACAAAATATGACCTGAAGTATTACGTGAATCTGGCAAAGCAACTGGAAAAGATGGGCGCGCATTTCCTTGCGATCAAGGACATGGCGGGGCTGTGCAAACCGGCGGCGGCGTCACAGTTGATTCACGCCCTGAAGCAGGAAATTGGCATTCCGATTCATTTTCACACGCACGATACGGCTGGCATTCAGGCCGCGTCGATTCTGGAAGGCAGCAAAGTCGGACTGGACATTGCTGACGCCGCAATGGCACCGATGTCCGGCGGAACGTCGCAGGTGAATCTCAACACGCTCGTCGAAATGCTGCGGTTCGATGATCGCAATACAGAACTCGATTCGGATCGCCTGGATTCGATCGCAGAATACTGGCGCGGAGTGCGTGACTTTTACACACCGTTCGAAAGTGTGTCGCTGGCGGCCACGGCCGATTTGTATCGCCACGAAATGCCGGGCGGCCAGTACACGAATCTGTTCGAACAAGCGCGAGCCCTGGGCCTGGCGGATCGCTGGCCGGAAGCGTGCCGGATTTACGCCGAAGTGAATCAGTTGTTCGGCGATATCGTCAAAGTGACTCCCACCAGCAAGTCCGTGGGCGACATGGCGCTGTTCATGCTGGCGAACAATTTGACATGTGAAGACGTGCTGAACCCGGATCGCGACATTGCTTTTCCAGGCAGTGTGATCGATCTGATTGGCGGCGGGATGGGTCAGCCACCGGGTGGTTTCCCCGATGCCGTGAAGAAACGCGTGCTGCTGGGCAAGGAAGAATTCGTTGGGCGTCCGGGTGAAACTCTGCCACCCGCCGACATGGATGCGGCAAAGAAGTCAGTCGCCGAAATGGTGGAGGGCGAACCGTCGGGCCGCG
>JAYTAK010000572.1:0-1602 GCA_043737515.1 Candidatus Kuenenia sp.
GCGATCGACGCATGAGCTGTTCGGCTTTGGGCTGAACGAGCCGGAAGCGATCCAATCGCAGATCGAACGCCGTTAGGTCTAGACTTCGAACCGGGTCGCTCTGTGAAGACTGCGTTGGTAGCAGTGACAACTCATTGGAAAGTGGCATCGTCGATGGCCTCGCACGCTTTTGGAACCCGTAACAGGATCAACAGCGTATCGGCGTGCATCGCCAAGCCCTATGTGCTTCACACGAACCGGGCCTGGCTAGCAGGATGCGCATGGCATTTTGAGGCCCGATTGAACCTGGAATACCCAGTGATTCAAACCACCGTCTTACCCGTGTGATGGCCGCACGTAAGTCGTTGTAGCAATGAGGGCTGCAGTATTTGGCGTGAGGTACTCTTGTGTCCAATTCGAAGGAGACGAAACACCCAGGCCTTCGGCAGCGAGATTTCTTTCTGGAACTTTTTTTGGGCGTCGATTTGTATCGCCCACGCGCAGCGATTGCGGGACCAGTTTACTGGCTTCGTGTTCTGCTTTGATCCGCAAACGACGGCGTTTCGATTGTGCCCGACGTTTTTCTTTTCCACTTTCGGTACGGCGGTATTTGTCATCGGCGCGTTTCTTGGAAGCTTGCCGATCCAATTCCATGGCAAACTGACGGCAGTGATCACTGCAGAAGACTTGAGCGGGATGATTGGGCGTAAAAATCCGATTGCAGGACTTGAGCAAGCATCTGCATTGGCGTGAGGACAGCTTCGAGGCTTGCGAAGCGACCGGAATCGGATCAGGATTTGAAATGGGCAAGCGGGATGTGGTCCCGTAAGTCAAGTCTCGCTGTCGAGTTCTAGCTCTTCAGCGAGGCGTTTTTAAGATATTGGAAGCGAGCACAATTACTCTAATTGGCACGCAACCAACCTGCGAACAGAAAATCGCAGCCACCCAAAGCCACCCAGTGAAACTGGCTCAATCCTCAACCGCGATTGATAACTTGAAGAGGTGCTTCGTGTTTTCCGAGAAATTGAATTAGTCGATCGAGTTCAGTTCAAACAAAGATTCGTTCGCGCCGCTTATGGTCATAGCACCGAGAGATTTGAACCTTCGACTTCCGCCATTCCCGACCAGCACTTGTTTCACGGAACGTCAGCCGACAACTGGTGCATGATCGAATGCTTCGGCCTCTCGCCAGCCAAACGTCGCTTCGTTCAATTGACGACTGACTTCGACTACGCAAGCCAAATTGCGAGTTCGCAGAGTCGGTCGCCGATCGTGCTCCATGTCGCGACTGCCGAGGCCATCGCGCTTGGTGTGAAATTCTATTCCACCGACACGCACGTTTGGCTGGCAACTGCAGTCCCCGTGACCTGTTTGCAAGTCTGGATGGATGACGCGTTTGACCTCGAAGAACCACTCTTCTAAGCCGCCGCCCGCGACGCGAGCTCTCATGACGGAATCGATTCACACCTACAAAACAGGATCTATCAATAATGGAACAAGACCTAACCAAAATCATAAATGAGCTGACATCCCATGAATCGCATCTCAAGGACGAACTGGACGAGTTAACGAGCAGAACAAAAGCGATCTCAGGACGACTGACGCAGATTCAATCCGCCATGG
>JAYTAK010000573.1:0-1602 GCA_043737515.1 Candidatus Kuenenia sp.
AGCGGACAAATCGAAGCCGGATAATCAATCACAAAGACCGGCCCCTGCAAATGATCTTCCACCGTCTTTTCAAAGACTTCGTTGACAACGACGTCCGGATGAACGCCGTTTGTTTCAATCCCGAATTTCTTCGCCACCGCTGCGACCGCTGCGGCATCGTGCATATCGCAGCCCGCGTGTTCACGAAACAGATCGGCGTACTTCCTGCGAGGCCACGGTGCAGTGAGATCGATCACGTCACCGTCTTCGCCCCACGGCAGTTGCAGCGTGCTGCTGATTGACTTTGCCGCATTGACGACAATTTGTTCAGTCAGATCCATCATGGATTCGTAATTGCCATACGCCTGATAGATCTCGATCATCGTGAATTCAGGATTGTGAGTCGCATCGACCCCTTCGTTTCTGAACACACGCCCGATTTCGTAGACACGTTCAATCCCGCCGACCATCAATCGCTTCAGATGCAGTTCCAGCGCGATCCTGAGGTACAGTTCCATGTCGAGCGCGTTGTGGTGCGTGACAAACGGACGCGCGGCAGCTCCGCCAGCGACAGCGTGCAGCACCGGCGTTTCGACTTCGTAGAAATTCTGACTTCGCAACGTCTGGCGGACCGAATCGATAATCTTTGACCGCTGCAGCATGCGGTCCAGCACGCCGTCGGTGTATATCAGATCCAGATAACGCTGACGGACGAGCGTCTCTTCGTCTTTCAGCCCGTGAAATTTCTCCGGCGGCTGCGTGAGCGATTTGCACAGCACCGTCAATTCTCTCACGAACACGGAAACTTCACCCGTGTTGGTGCGACGCAGGACGCCATCGATCCCGATGATGTCGCCGTCGTCCAGCGCGCTCATCAGCTCCCATTGCGGCTCCGTCAATTCACCGCGCGAAAACAGCAGCTGTATGCGACCGGTCTGATCCTGCAAGTCGATAAATCGCAGCTTGCCGGCTTTGCGACGGCCACGAATACGGCCTGCGACCCGAACGGTGTCGCCGTCAACCCCGGAGTCGGCCGGACATTGGTCTCGCACACCGGAAATGGCTTCGTGGTTGTCGAAGCGCTGGCCCCAGGGATCATGTCCCAGAGACTGAATTTTTTCCAGCTTCTCCAGTCGAGCGAGTTCGAAGCGGTCCGGTTTTGAGCCTGCGGTCATGAACACACGTTAGCCAATGCGAGCCAAAACCGCAGTGAGAATGCGGTCTGAGGGCTCATTTGAGATTTGAGAGACGTTGAATTTTCCGGCAAGTTGAGCCGCCGGTGAGATCGAAGCGGCGGATCTTGCTGGAAATCGGCGTTCTGGTCAATGGCAGGATCCATGTAGGATGGACATTCATGTCCGTCGTCTGACCAAGGATACGTACTCGCAGCGAAAAAACGTGCAATTCACAAGTCGATTGTCAATGGGATGCGTCTCGGTGAGGACTCGGACAAGACGTTCAAGCGTGACGTCAACGATTGGTTTTTTGGGGGTACGATGGGCATTCTTGCCCGTCGAAACTGCGCGCGGCCAGAAATGAGTCCGGCGAGCGGAGTGGCGTTAGCCCTCCGGTACGTCGCATTCGTACCGGCAAGCTGACGCATGCCGCTCGCCAATTCTCTCA
>JAYTAK010000574.1:0-8806 GCA_043737515.1 Candidatus Kuenenia sp.
CGAAAAGGCACAAAAGACACAAAGAATCACTCATTTCATGGATCGTGTTTTGTTTTTTTTGTGCTTTTTGTGTTGTTTCGTGGCTAGAAAAAAAAGTCCCGAATGCTCGCGTAGCCAAATGAATTCCAGATGCTTCAATCCCAGTGAATAAGCGGGCTATTGTTTTTTTACCGGTGGTGCGCCTGTCGGCGACCACCGGCTAATTTCTGCTATCCTTTCAGGATGAATCGCATTCATGGCGTTCAATGTGTGACGCGCACTTAATTTGTCGGTGTACCCAAATATGAAAACGGTGTGGTTGCTGACGCAATGAAAGCCCGAGAATCGTCGATTTCGCGGGGAGTAATGGCGAATATTCGTTGCATCGCGTCTGACGTGTCTGAAAATTCGCCTTACTGAGCAAAGTTTTCAATCAATCGAGCGGGAAGAATTCAAATGCAGCCTGGCAAATTGTCAAGGGTTGTGGAGGTCTTGCGTCGTCGGACATGGCTGGCGATTTTGACTGCTGTGCATTTGCCGTTTTTGGTCGCCTATCTGGGGGGGCTTTGGCGGCATACGCACTATCAGTTCTTCCCGTTCGCGATCGGGGCGTTCGTGTGGCTGTTTGCCAAGCGAAAGAGCGAAGAGCCGGAACGGTGGACATGGCCCACAAAAATCCTGCTCGCGGTCGATGTTGTCTGCCTGGCCGCACAGCCCTTTCAGTATTCACCGTGGCTGGCTGCTGTAGGACTCGTCGCATTACTTACTGCCTGGTGTTTTGCCAGTCGGGACGCAGGTTATGATCGTCGGTTGACGTATCTTGCCCTGTTGCCGCTGCTGGTCGTCCGGTTGCCGTTGATGTATGACGAGCAGTTGATTCACTGGCTACAGCGATTGACCACATCGTTTGCCAGCAGCGCCATGCATCGATTCGGAATGCTGCACTTCCGCGAAGGAAATGTTCTGCAGTTCCCCGGCAAGAGTTTCATGGTGGAAGAAGCCTGTAGCGGAGTTCAGTCGCTCTTCACAATTCTGTTCCTTGCCGCCCTGGTCATTTGCCTTAAGCGACGGTCGGCGATTCATGGGACAGTATTACTGGCCTCCGGATTTTTCTTCGCCGGGATCATGAACACGCTGAGGGTGTTTTCGGTCGCCTTTGCATGGGAGAAATATGCGACCGATCTGTCCAGCGGCATCTCCCACGATGTGCTGGGCTACATTTGCCTTGCGGTCGCCGCAGTGATGCTGATGAGTGCGGATGCCTTTCTGGGATTCTTCTCCGATCCTGTGACGGAAACGTTTCGGCCAGAGTCTAGCGGTCAGGTCTTTCACAATCCTTTGATTCGACTGTCGAATCGGCTGGTGGCTGTTGTGCCGACAGCGACCGACAGCAAGGGAAACAACTCAACTCAGGCCTCCGCGAGACTAGGCAGTGATCGAGGGGCTGACACAAAACGTCGAGAGCATTCCTCATGGCGTGACCTGCTGAAACCGCGAAATTGGTTCCGCTTTGGTTTTGACTGGCTGGAATGCTGGCATCGATCCAGAACCTATAGCCAACTGCTGGCCGGGATTCCATTCGTCGCTGCGGCTGTCGGGGGGATTTTTCTAATCGGGTGGCTGAGGCACGCATCCGACGCTCCGATCATCGTGGCGTACGAAGACGCATTTAACACAGCGTCGGGGGATGACAAGGAAACGAAGCGGGAGACGTATCTCCGCGCCCTCAACAGTCTGCGTCCTCTGGACTTCCGATATCGATTTCGCCTTGGTGAGTATCTGTTCAAGCAAGGGCGAAAGAACGAGGGGCTGAGTGAAATCGTCCGTCTGGCACCGGAGACCGGTGTCGGTCATGCTGACGCCCGTATGTGGCTTGTGACGCAGGCCCTGCAGCCGCAGCCTGTCCAGCCTTTGTCGCTGGATCAAATTGAGAAGCAACTGCAGGCTGTCGTGCAGCAGGTTCCGAATGACATTGAGGCACACCAGATGCTGGCTCAGCTGTACGCAGATCGCAGTGAGTGGAAGCTGGCGGAACAGCACCTGTCTCAGGCCGCCAGCATCAGTCCTGAGCTGAATCTTGCCTTGGCGCGGCTCAGGAAGCGACGGAACGATAGTCCAAACGACCTGAAGATCGCCGCTGAACGGGCTGTCGCGATTCTGAGCGAGCAATTGGAAAAGGATCGCGCCAACTCCAAATTACGCGTGGAGCTGGTGGAAGCTATGGTCCTTGGTGGCCGCGAGGCGTCGGGACGGGAAGTTCTGGTTTCGGGTCTGATACAGCAACAGGACGATCCAGTACTGACGCACGCGCTCAGCGAGTTTGATCTTATGATCGTCGATCGCCGCCTCACACAGTCTCCCCTGAATCGTGATGTCTGCGTTCCCGTCGCCGCGGCCGCACTGGAACGAGATCCTTCGAATGTCAATGCCGTTCAGATGCTGGTACGATTGCAGTCTATGGGAGCTGAGACTTCCGGTGTGTCGTTTCAGAAGGCCGCGGACTACTGGCAAAATAAAATTCAAGAAACGCCAGAGGACAACTTCCGAATCCTGCTGAGTCAGATTCTCCTGCTCAGCGGTGATCCGGAGAAAGCTGCGGAGACGATACGACCGGCCCTCGATCAGCACCCTGAACTCCGGCTGAACTTTGCCCGACTTCTGAAACAAAGTGGAAAAACAGAAGAGTCCGCGCAATTGCTGAGTGTGCTGGTCACGGAATCTCAGAGTCGATTGGAACAGGATCCCAAAGATTCGGCGGCAGCAACGCAGTTGGCCGAAACCTTGCTGGTTCTTGGTCGCCCTGACGATGCCAGACAGTTCCTGATCACTTTCGCTGATGATCCGGCCAACAGTCGGATACCGAAGGACGCAGGTTTGACAATGTTGTACGGTTGGGCGTGCCTTGGCAGCTACGACAAACTGACCGAGTCCAACGTTGAGTTACGAAGGCAGGCCATTGCCGGATCGAACCCGGCCACAGCCCCGATCGCAGACTCCACAGAATCAAAAAGTGAACCACAAGTCGCAGCGGAGGTTTCGCCATCGCCGGTTGAAAGTGCGGAGCCCGCCGTGTTGCTGGACCTGTTGGCCGACGCTGTTGCGTGCCGGTCAACCACTAATCAGGCCATTGATCGGATTTCCAGACTCAGCCTGTCATCACATCCGGCAGCCAAGGGTGCCGAAAGCCTTGTGCGGCAGCTTCGGCTGGAAGGAGCCTACGGAGGCCAGGTTCTGAACCTGCTCGGCGCGCAGGCCCTTGTGATGAAGCGTTTTGACAAAGCAAAATCCTACCTCGAACTGGCCAACATTCAGACTAGGGGCCGTGACCCGATGATCCTGAACAACCTGGCGCTTGCGATCATTCGAAGCGATGAAGGTCTGGAGGGCGACGCGCTTGAGCGGGCGAATGAAACGCTGGCGCTGCTTCCGGATCACCCCGACGCACTGGCTACACGCGGTGAAATCTATGTCGCCATGGAACGCTGGCCGGAGGCAATTGCTGACCTGACTGAGTCTCTGAAACTTCGGGGCAAGAATGTTGAAGTGCATCGACTGCTTGAGAAAGCCTATACAGGACTCCCGGACCTGCAAATGGCCGAAGTCCATCGCCAACGAGCCTCGGAGTTGGAGGCTGCTGAAAGTGCCGACCTGAACACGACGACTGGCTCGTTATGAATCGCACTTTGGGCGACTGCCCAATGGCACTCGATTTCTTCTATCAGCCGGTACGCGTTAGCGTCCGGTTTACTCAAAATCACGTGAAAAACCGGGTGCTAACGCACTGCGGCTGATACGAGTTGCGATCAAATCGAGTGCCATTGGGCTACTGCCCCCTGTTCAGCAAACGTTGGGAGACATTGATGCGGTAGAAGAGATTCGGTTTCGGGCGAAGCCCGCGCCAAACGCAACTTCCAGGGTGTGACAAGCGACGCGCATCCACACCGAAACATTGCCTTGGTGTGACTGTGCTGCCGCCAGCCTCACTCAACAGATTCACTGCAGATTTCTGTAGTTTCTTGCCGGATGCCTGTTTTTGCAGAATATTTGCACTGCTCTATTGAAACAAGGTGTCACACTCGATAATTTTGGAGGTATAGGCAGTTCTGTTAAATTAACGGGGTGTCGATCGAGCGAATTCGACAAGCTGCAACGTGGTTTTTGTTCTTCAAGTTTTGGAGGATTTAAAGATGGGGAAAAGACTAATTGAAATGGTCACGACAAAGATTTTTACCCTGTTGCTCACGTGTGCCGGACTGGCAGCGACTGGTTCGAGTAGCGCGGACGCTACACTGATCACCAACGGTGATTTTGAAGCGGGATTGGCCGGATGGACGATTACCGACCAGGCCGGAGGCTCTGGAACGTTCTTTGCCCAACCCAATGACGGCAGTGCGGCTCCGTTGTCTGGTAACGGCTTGCTTGTCAACGCGACGGGCGGGACAATGTTTGCGTTGACTGATCAAGGTGGCCCAGGAGCTCACGCGCTTACGCAATCATTTGTGGTGCCGGTCGCTTCGCCATCAGTGACGATGACGTTCGATATGTTCTTGAACGACTATAGCGGATTGAACCCGACAGTTGATCCCGCCGGTTTGGATTACTCTGTTCCCGGTCCGAATCAGTATGCTCGCGTCGATATTTTGACCAGCACGGCGTCGCCACTTTCAACAGCTGCAATCGACATAGTCACCTCCGTGTTATTCCCGGTGCCGGCGGGGCTCGTTGGCGTAAATCCCTGGGTTTCCAGCCCTGTGTTCGATTTGACCGCCGCGTTGGGTGCAGGCGGGACGTTTCAGGTTCGATTTGCAGAAGTTGACAATTCTGGATTTTTCAATCTGGGCGTTGATAACGTCGTGATCACTGCCGGCGCTGCCGCCGTTCCTGAGCCGTCGTCGCTCGCCATTTTCAGTCTTGTCGGCGTCGGCGTGCTGTGGAAACGCCGACGACGTGCGCTCCAGGCTGCTTAAGCGGCGCTTTGGTATCCGTGGAAAAATTCAAACGAGGTCGGATCAACTCCGGCCTCGTTTTCGTTTGAATCTGACAAACAAAAAACACACGATTGTCACCATCGCCACGACAAATCGCTCGGCAGTAATCGCCGCTCAGCCCCATCGCACTCTGTTGCTTGATACGTTGTTACTGAGAACCCATGTGGTTCACTGGAAGAAGTCAGATCTTAAGCGGACTGAAGATCTTCGTGTGGTCGTGCTGGTCACTGCCACGGTAGTGCTGGCGTTCCTGGTGTCGCCGTTCGTTGGTGCCGCGATTGTCTGGCTCATGCTCTGGCAGAGGTCAGGAGGCTCGTTGACGATCGACTCTGTACGCAGAACTGCTGAGTTCACGCGGCACATCAGCTTCCCCGACTGCAGAGATTTCCGAGGACGACGCAGCGCAATGACCAGCCTTGCACAGTCGGACACGGCAAACAATGCCAGTCGCAGGGGGAATGTTCACCGCATGGCCTGGTCCGATTTTCACCGCAGGCCGGTCGGGATACAGCAAACGGGCGCAATAGACTTCCCAATTCGTCCACTCGTCGGCTCGCACGAACATGCAGATTCCGCTGTCCGAAAGTGCCAGAAATCGATTCCCGAACCAGTTGATAAGACTGCCGCCAGTTCGGCGCCGCTTCACGAATATTGGTATGCCATTCAGTGTGTGGTGTCGAATCTGATTCACACGAACACGATTCATCAGCCATGCTGCGGCCCGCTGAAGAAGTTCAATCATATAATGCCGCCAGTCATGTTGACGCCATAGGCCCGCTTCGGAATCAGCCGTCAATCGCTGGAACCGAGGCGAAGTCAGTGAGATGCTGTTCTTCACCGAACGATGAACCGCGAAATCGGGAAGATTAGCGGCCTTAAGTCGAGATGGAACAAGCAAGTGATCATGTGAAGGCGGAAATACTGCTGGCACACCATGACGCGGCAGGATAAACTGCGGGCCAGCCCGATTTCGATCGCATCCACAGAATGAACATGATGCCCCGACTGGGTACGATTTTGCTTCACGATTTCACTGGATTGGATTCCATGATGCCGCTGTTTTTACGACGAAGTCGCTTTGTCCGATCCCTCCTTCAAACCTTGACAACGCTGACAGTGACCAGTCTGATCGGGTTTTCGTCAGATTTACAGGCATTCGACGAAGCCGCCGCTCAGACAACAATTGCGAGCGATCTGTTTCAGTTTCCGCCCGAAACTCCGGATCAGATTCTGGATGCAGCGATGATCACACGCAAGCTGAATCGCCAGGATGATTCTCGTAAATTCCTTCGAAAGCTGCTGGATCAGCAACTGGGCGAGGCCGAATTGCGGGCACTGCGGCAGCGCGCGGGGGTCGGTCCGTTTCTGGAGCTGAGCGGCGACCGAAAAATGCAGCCGGAGGGGCGGGAATTGTTGCTGGCCGTGAACGCTGCATCAAAGCCGCAACCGCTTTCGTCCACGCAATTGCAGGAGTTGATTCAGGCTCTGGCGACACCGGGCGATGCCGCAACTCAGGCGGCCGTGACGCTGGTTGCCAACGGTGACGGTTCTGCTGCGGCCCTGCTCGCGGCGGATCTTAACACACCCGCAGGAAAAGTGGCCGATCAGCTTCTGAAGACCAAGGCACGTGATATGAGACACGGATTGGTCACCGAATTGAGTCTCGCAAATCCGACCGGTCGATTTCGCATCGTGCAGTTGCTGGCAGGCACGACCGATCCAAACATTGCACCGGGACTTTTGCGCTGGCAGTTCGATCAGGAGAGCGATGCGGCAACGCGCGAAGCTGCAGCGAACGCGGTTGAGCGATTGTCGAAAGGAAGTCTGACGGCGGCAACTGCAGCCGATGCCAGCGAAGTGCTCACGCAGCGCGGTGCGGATCTGCTGAAATCAGCCGCGGGACGCTTCACGCTCGTCCGCGAACCGGCGGTGATCCAGGAACAGACAGGCGACGATCGCCGGGCAGAATTCCTGAGCGACGCGACGCTCTACCTGACCGATGCCGTCGCCCTTGATGTTTCAAACAAGCGTGCATCCAGCTTGCTGCTGGTTGCAAAGTGTGCGGTCACGGACCCTGCCTTGGCCGCTGCCGCGTCAGTTGCTGCAGGCCAGACACTGCCGGATCTGTCTGCGGCTCTCGTTGCTGCACTGGAGATCGACGAAGCCCGCGCCGGGGTCGAACTGTTGCGCGGATTGAAAGTCGGCGATTACTCAGCGATCGATGCAGCATCACGAGAACTTGCCGAGAGTGCCTTGAAGGTCGCCGTGAATTCTGCGGATCCGCGAATTCGCTTGCTGGCCTGCGATGTGGCGATCAACGTGGCGCACACGGATCTCAGTTCTCCAGCGGTGCAGCGTACTGTCAGTTCCGTGCGCGCGGGGAGTCTGAAACCGGAAGCAGTGGTGGTGGATTCGGATAACAGATCCTTGCGCAATCTGGAAGAGGCACTGCAGGATGCGGGCTTTACGGTGGCCGTGAGTGAGACGGGACAGGATGGATTTGATGCTGCCGCGCGTCAGATGAATTGTGAGCTGATTCTGGTCAATGCAGAATCCTCCGGGTGGCCATTCGCGACGACGCTTGCCAATCTTCGCTCCGATGTACGGACGCGCAACGTTCCGATTGTGGTGGTCGGTCCCGATCGATTTGCCGCACGCGTTTCCCGCCTCAGTGAAATCCATCCCGGCATCTGGTTTCTGGCTGAGCCAGTCGGGATCGAGACGCTGGTTCCCAAGCTCGACTCGCTGCTGCTGCCGCCATACCTGCTGTCACCCGCAGATCGGGCCACCATGAAGCAACTGGCAGGGGATCAGTAAGGACTGGCGTATCAATAAGTGTCCCCTCGTGGCGGATGCTGCCAGCATCCAAACCGACGCTGGCAGCGTCGGCCACGACCGTTATTTCTGCGCCGGTCCTAAGTCGAGCCTTATCACATGCAGCCGTCGCGGAAAATTCCCGAGATTTCGACCGATTTTGGTCCGACCTGCTGCATTTGTGGGACACGAGCGCCGCAGCCCGCAACAGCGATTGGCGCTAATGGTGCGGGTCGCTAGATTGACGGCTCGTTCCTTTCGGTCACAAGTCTCAAACAGTATGGCATTTCCATGATTAAGCTCGGTATTAACGGATTTGGACGCATCGGACGGATGGTATTCCGTGCGGCGATCCAGAACTTTTCAGAAGACATCGAAGTTGTAGGCATCAACGACCTGCTTGAACCAGAATATCTGGCCTACATGCTCAAATTTGACTCCGTCCACGGTCGCTTCAAAGGCGACGTGTCTGTCGAAGGCACAAATCTCATCGTAAACGGCAGAAAGATCCGTCTCACCGCCGTGAAAGATCCTGCCACGCTGAAGTGGAATGAAGTCGGTGCGGACATTGTTGTCGAATCCACCGGACTGTTCCTCGACGAACCCACCGCCAAGGCGCACCTTGCCGCCGGTGCGAAGAAGGTCATCCTGTCAGCACCATCCAAAGACGACACACCGATGTTCGTCTACGGCGTGAACCATGAAAGCTACGCTGGCCAGGCGATTATCTCCAACGCCAGTTGCACGACAAATTGTCTGGCACCATTGGCCAAGGTCATCAACGACGCATTCGGCATCAAGCGAGGTCTGATGACCACCGTGCATGCCGCCACGGCAACTCAGAAGACCGTCGATGGCCCGAGCACCAAAGACTGGCGTGGCGGACGCGGGATTCTGGAAAACATCATTCCGTCATCGACAGGTGCCGCCAAGGCCGTCGGCAAGGTGATTCCGGAACTGAACAAGAAACTGACCGGCATGGCCTTCCGCGTGCCAACGTCCGACGTGTCCGTTGTGGACCTGAC